>JBPOJO010000002.1:0-3783 GCA_052033485.1 Bacteroidota bacterium
TTCCTGAATGGCAAGACAAAGGAATTGAGATTTTTTACCTACCAACATATAGTCCACACCTCAATAGAATAGAAACATTGTGGAGAAAATGTAAGTATGAATGGTTGGTGCCAAATGATTACCAGTCATGGAAACAATTAAAAGACAAAATTCACCATATCCTTAATAATTTCGGAACGGAATTTACAATAAAATTCAACACCTTTTAATAGCGTTTATTTATACATGGGTACTTATTTACTTTTATATGCACTACTTGGCTTAAAAAGGTATCAGTCGCGATATTAATGTTGATTTTAGCTTGTTTGTTTGCTTTTGGGGATTGATGCAGGTGAATTTTAAAACTTAATTTGTTGATTTATATGGTTTTGTGAAAAATAATATTAAAATCAAGTTAAACTACTTATCCCTATTTTTGCGGTAAAAGCAGATTTCCGATGAAATAAAACCACAAAATATGTCCTAAAATGATTCCCGATGCGGTAAAAAGGGCAAAAGATGCGCGTTCGCGGCGCGGAATAATGTTGAAAAACAAATAAGAGAGGGCGGGAACGGACACAGAACACAGCAAAAACTCAACAGTCAAGTAAGGCAAACCTGTATCGCTCGAAAATCGAAGCAAGTCAGGTCTACCCGTTAATATTGTGGTTTTTAGCCATTTGTAATCGATATAATAGCGAAAAAAATTTGTGGAAAATGTTATGAGCGATTCGCCGAGAAATAAAGTAGGATAAATAAATACTTGTTTTTTGAAACCTGCAAGCAAGAGAAAGGAAAACCAACCAATAAAAAAAGGGAGCATGATGCCCGAAACAAGCGTGAATGAATTGGATTTTCTTGCTCGCAAAGAATAGTAATAAGTTTGAAAATATTTTATTTTTGCGGTCATTTCATCTTGAACAGGAAGATTATTCACAAAATTCAAAGAGTCTTGCCAATTATCATCATATCTAAATTGATTGTAGCTGATGTGTTTGTTTCGGCTGTGTTCATTGAAGAGCGAGCCGATATAATGCCCGCATTCATGGCACAAAACACCCGACATGTATGTGAGTGCGACAAAAAAGAAGTGTTTGAGGTATTTTTTTTGAATGTCCCGCATGAATGAAGTGTTTGTTTTTTTACAAAACTAAGGGGAATTGTTTGTTTTTCTTCAATTTTTTTTTTGAAAAATTCTTTAGCTGCTGTCTTCGATAAGCAAACCGCCGCCAAAAATTTACATTCCTCCGAGAAATGTTAGTTTGCTTGTGTTTTTTATCGCGTCCTGTTTTTGTTTCCTATCTACTCAACTCCTCAATAATTCCCCGAAAATATCGTTTAAATTCATCGTTCATTCCATTTTGATAACCTGAATGAACAAGTCTTGCCACTCCTTTTTTATCAATGATAATAGTTTGCGGGACTCCGACTAATGACAATTTAGTCGGAAAATTCAGGGCTTTGTCTTGAAAATTTTTAAAAGCGGAATAATGCTTATTGTTGTCCAAAAACCGCTTCAAACTATCAGAGCTGACTTTATCGGTATTTAAGTTGATAAAAATTACATCATTTCTGTCGGTGTAATCACCGGCTAATTCTTTGACAAGCCCTGTTTTAGGCTTGCAATAACCGCATTGTATTGCCCACATATTGACTATTAAAACCTTGTCTTGGGTCAATTCTGCTATACTTTTAACCTCGCCGGACATACTAAAAACACTGTCCTGAGCGAAATTAACATCTGCTTTTTGGGTATTCAGGCGAAAATCAAAAAAAGGAGCGACAAACACAACTAAGCACACGAAGGCGGGAAAAGCAAACAAGAATTTTTTATTAACCTTGGCATGAGCAGCGGTAAAAAAGCCTGAAAAAGCAAAAAGCCAAATGAATAACAAAAAAGGCTCTGATAAAAAACTTTCATTCGAAATGATTCCGTATAGACTGAGCAACAGCAAAAACAAAAAAATAATGGCTGTTTCAGTCATAAATTTTCGTGGTTCGACATTTTTCTTTACCACAAAAACAGATGCAAGGGCATAAATGAGTAAGGCTGTCAAATAGCTTATTGTGTTGTACTGTAAGCTGAAACTAAAACTGACACAAAAAGCCGAGACAAAAGACAAAAGCAACAACAAAAGATTGCGTTTCATGGGAATCGGGTTTAGAAAAATGTTGATTTGAAAAATGAAGGGCAAAGGTAGGGATTTTTTTAATAATTGGCATCGAATTTGTCGAATTTTGTATCTTGCCGAGCTTAATGCAATTGTAGGCAATACAATGACGAATGTTGATTCGCACGGCAAAGGTATTGTTTTTTTGCAAAAAATTAAGTGGAATTTTTGATAACCTAAAAATCTAAATCGGTGTAATATTTCGACAGGATTTCAAGATTTACAGGATTTCCGCGCAAGGAAGGTGCCTTTTTACACATTTTTTGTACGCGCAATCTCGCTGTTTTGACTGTTTTTTTTCAATTTAGATTTTTAGGGATAATACAATCTGCATATATGTTGATAATAAACGACTTTATTCACGTACTTCAAAGCATTTTTGATTTACAAAGTGCGGAAAAGCAATCGGAAATTCTTGCCGAATGCAATAAGGCGATTCCGAGCGAAAAAAGCAAGCTCGTGTGGAAAATCGGCGCGGCATATTATCCGCAAGAAGGCGAATTGAGTATGTCTTTTGCGTGGATAATGAATGATTTTGTTTCGGCAGAGAACATTACTTTTATGACGTTTCTTTCCCGTTGTTTTGCCTCCTGTTCGGCGGATGATTTGTCAAAATTTGAATTTTATTTTACAAATTTTTTGCGTGAGACTAAAACGGAAAGCATATCAATGCAGGTTTTCCCGCTCGGTTTTGTTGAAGGCACTGCGATTGCGGATTTTGCTTTGTCGGGGAAAATGAAAAACGAAACAGTTAAAAAATAAAAGAAAGTAATCATAGAAAATGAAAGAAGGCGTGTGTAAGAAATGCGGAAATGTGTTTTTGTTGGAAAAACACCACATTTTACCGAAAGCAGAATTTGGGGAAAATCCGTATATTATTGAGATTTGTGCAAATTGTCATCGCGACTATCACTACAAGTTAGGTAAGGAAAACCTGCGAAATCCTGATAAAAATTTTCATTTCCAATTTTATCGAATTTGGCTGTTAGGCTTAATTAGTATTACTTTTTTGTGTTTATTTCTTGTTTTTTGTTGAAAGCAGTTTTATTTTGCCCCTTGAAAACATCAGCCGCGACAAAATGAAAGATTCGAAAAAAGGCGTTTGTTCAAAATGCGGTATTTACTTTTATATGCACTGCTTGGCTTAAAAAGGTGTCTGTTGCTGTATTAATGTTGATTTTAGCTTGTTTGTTTGCATTTGGGGATTGATGCAGGTGAATTTTAAAACTTAATTTGTTGATTTATATGGTTTTGTGAAAAATAATACTGTCGTAAGCATGAATTAGTTTATTGCGTAAATCGACTATTTTTCGGGCAAAATTTTTGGCAGATGTTTGTATATCAAGCAGATATTTTAGCACTCGGTCGTTCATAAATCAGTGTTTTGGTTTGATTCACTACTTTCACAAAATAGGGGTTCCGCAGCATTTTTTCGGTCAGCAGGTCGGTTTCCCTGCCTAAAATTTGCGGCAAAATATCGTTGAGTTCCCAATAAATTTCACCGTACTCTACCGGGTCAAGTGTTTCATCAAGGCTGATAATCAAGTCAATATCGCTGCCTTCGTGAAAACTGTCCGTACAAACAGAGCCGAAAACGTAAGCCGAAACTACGGGATACCGTTGCAAAGTTTCG
>JBPOJO010000236.1:0-14042 GCA_052033485.1 Bacteroidota bacterium
GTCAGCGCGGAATCCTCCGCTTCGCAAGAATTTAAAAAAAGAGTTCTTGCAGCAAAAGAAGGCGAAACGGAGCTTGTTTTGAAGCAGGTTACACCCGTCAGAATGTTAAAAAATGACTTTTATCATAAAATCAAAAATGCCGAATTGCAAGGCGCAGATGCCGATTCTCTGCGCGAATTGCTCGGAAGAGGGCGTTCGCGAAAAGGAATTTTTGAAGGTGATATGACGGAAGGAGAACTCGAAATCGGTCAAATTGCCGCAATGATTCACCAAATTCAGCCCGCGAAGGATATTTTGGAAGAAATTTGGAAGGAATTTTTGACAGAAAAGGAAAATTTGTCAAAATTAAATTTTTAATGTTGTTATTTTGCATAAAATTTATCAGAGGCAGTTTTCACATAAAATTTTTTTAAGATGCACAAACTCGCAAGCCTTATTTTGCTCAGCCTTACTTTTTTTAATCTCTGCGCACAAGATGACAAGTCGGTTCTCGACCGCCTGAATGCCATCGAAACCAAACAAAATCAAGTTGTTTCAAACTTTGAAGCAAGGGTTAAACAAGACAGTTTAAAAATTCTCATGCTGATGGATTCGCTGAAAAAAACGGCTATGCGCATGAACGAAATTAACACAACTGTCGAAACTTATAAATCTACGGTTTCAAGTCAAACCGCAGTTTTGGCAGATGTTTCCAAAAAAGTCGAACTCGGCTCTCGCTCGCGCTATGAGGCGATTAAAAAGAATTTAATTCTTTCCACAGAAATTTACGAGGAGCTAAATCAGCGTCTGACAACGCTTTACGCCTTTTCGCAAGTCGAAAGTTACCGCACCGTGCTCGGAATGTTGAATAATCCGTCGGACGAAAGTATGGGTTTTTCTTTCAATAAAAAAGTGGAAGAATTGCTTGCCGAAAAAATTCCTGCCAAAAAGAGCAAAAATAATATTATGCAAATGGCTTCCGTTTTTTTGCAAAACCCTACCGTTTCAAGCGTCGGTTCGGCGATTCCTTTTTTCAATGTAGGTGCTTCGCTTGTTTCTTTTGTTGCGAGCATGACTTCGGGCGAAAAGGACGTTAAACCGCAGCATATCATGGATTTTAAGGCTGAATTGGAAAAATACATCACTTTTTACTCCCGTCTTAATCAGTTGAACACCGGGTTTGTTACTAATCTCGACAATTTTAAATATCAATCATCAAGTTTGCATACCAAATTGGAAGATTATGTTACCAAAACGCTCAAAGCAGCCGGACACCCTGCGAAAACTCGCGCGGAATTAGGGGTTACGAATGAAAGCGAATATTTAACCGCGATTTTTAACCAATTTAACCATAAAACCGTGCGCGAATTTTTCAAAAAAATGGAAGCCGCCTATAAAAATCCGACGACCGGAAAAGTGGATTACGACACAATGTTGCGCGAAAACGCCAATATTTTTGAAATGAATCGTGTCGCTAATGAAGTTTCGTTTTTTTACCGCAACTTTGAAATTCTTTATTCGCAGTACATTTCTATGATGGAAGAAAATTGCAAAGGAACAATCGAAGTGTTGGAAGATGCGAAAAGCAAAAAATTAACCGATGATATCACCAAAATTGACAAACAAATTTTGACACTCAAACAACGAAAAACAGACGCGGCAAACGGAATCAAAACTGCAATTAACATTCAAAAAGTATCGAATTTGATTGAGCAATTTGAAACTTTGGGCTATTAATTTTTCAAGTTGAAGCCCGGCACACCCTAAAGGTTTCAAAACCCTTAGGGTGTACATACCTTCAATTCCGTCAATTTAAGGCAGTTACACCCTAAGGCTTGCAAAAAACATTAGGAGGTACATACTTTCAAATGACGGAATTGTTCATACCTTAGCAATTTTTTAACATATAAACAAGGAATTTTGAGCAATTTCGAGCAATTTCACCTCAATAAACAGCTATACTCTGCGGTGGCGGATTTGGGCTACGAACAGCCGACCCCGATTCAGGAAAAAGCTATTCCTATTGTGCTTGCGGGGCATGATTTGATTGCGGTAGCGCAGACCGGCACGGGCAAAACAGCCGCTTATTTGCTGCCGCTTTTGATGCGAATCAAATTTGCGCAGGGGCAGCATCCGCGTGTGCTGATTCTCGCACCGACAAGAGAATTAGCGATTCAAATCGGCAAAAATTCCGTCGAATTGAGCAAATATACAGACCTGAGAACGACCGTTTTACACGGCGGAACGGGTACAAAATTGCAAAAAGAACAGTTGGAAAAAGGAACGGATATTATTGTTGCGACCCCCGGTCGCTTCAATGACCTTTATTTAGAGGGCGAAATTTTTGTTAAAAATATTGTTTGTATGGTCATTGATGAGGCTGACCGCATGATGGACATGGGGTTTATGCCGCAAATTCGTAAAATTTTAGAGGTTATACCTGTTAAAAAAAGACAAAATTTGCTTTTTTCTGCCACCATGCCGCCGAAAGTCTTGGATTTGACCCACGAATTTTTGGAAGCTCCGATGCGCGTTGAAATTACGCCGCAAGCAACTACGGCAGAAACCGTAACGCAGTACCTTTATCATGTGCCGAATTTCAGAACAAAAGTTGCGCTTTTAGAGCATTTGCTTGCGACGAACAAGGATATGAAAAAAGTTATTATTTTTGCAAGAACAAGGACTTCCGCCAACAATTTATATCATTTTATTGAGCGAAAAATTGACAAAACAAGCAAGGTAATTCACGCAAATAAAGACCAAAACACCCGCTCAAATGCCGTAGATGAATTTTCGGCAGGAGAAGTGCGAATTTTAGTCGCAACTGATGTGGTTGCTCGCGGCTTGGACATCAGCATGGTAACACACGTCATTAATTTTGATGTTCCGATTCAATATGAGGATTATGTGCATCGTGTAGGGCGCACTGGGCGCGCTTATCGCGAGGGAGAGGCTATTACTTTTTGCAATCCTGCGGAAGTTTATCATGTTAAAAAAATCGAAAAAATGATACGCGCCGGTATTCAACTTGTTGAAATTCCGACAGTTGTCGAAATTTTTGAAACGCCTGCAGAAGAGAATCAACAATATTTGCGCGAAATTGATTTTCAGCGGCAAAAAGATGACCCGACATATCAAGGAGCTTTTCACGAAAAGAAGAAAAAAAATATGCCGAGAACGAATCAGAAAGCAAAAATGAAGGCAAAAAAGAGTTTCGGAGATAAAAATTCCAAAAAAAACAAACATTAGCAAATGCCGTTCAGAATCAGGGCATTTTTGACTAATCTTTTCCCTTGTTTTTGAACGCAAAATAAGTCAGGATAGGGACGAACGCTTACGCCGATGTTTTCACCGCCGTTGTTTGTGTCTTCACAAACGACTTCTTCACCGCCGTTGTTTTTGTCTTCACAAACGACTTCTTCACCGCCGTTGTTTGTGTCTTCACAAACGACTTCGTTGCAGTAGGTTTTTGTCGCCTGTGAAAACACAAGCGACGGCAAAAGTACACCCTAAGGTTTCAAAAAGACATAGGGTGTAACTGCCTTAAATTGAAGGAATTGAACCTCTTATCGGCAAATATTTTTGTTCAAATACTCAATACTTCCGTTTTAGAATTTAGGTTTTAGACAATTCTAAAACGAAAGTATTGATGACAGGATTGTATGATTTTTAGGGATTTTTAAAAAATCGAAAAAATTAAGCGGGAATTATCTCAAAACGGTACGCTTCCATAATCATATTGGCAAGCAATTTTTTGCAAGCATTATCCACTTTTTCTTTGGCATCAAGCTCATTGTCGGCTTCAAGTTGCAAGGAAATATGCTTTCCGACGCGCACATCAAGTACATTTTGAATGTTCAGATTTGCCAAACCTAATTTGACAGCTTTTCCCTGAGGGTCAAGAATTTCTTTTAAAGGCATAATGTCAATTTCAGCTCTGAATTTCATTGTATTGTTTTTTTGAAAATTGATTCGAAATCAGCGATAAAAAAATATAAGCAATGACGGCAAAAAAAACGCCGGCAAAACCCCAAAAAGCAATGATTCCCACACTTGTAAAAATCAACAGATAACGCCAAAAATTGTCTTTAAATCCGTAGTTTTTGAATTTTAAGGCAAGCAATGGAATTTCCGCGTTCATTAAAAAGCACATGAGGGCGCACAAAATTAACAAAAAAATCGGCTCGGCAACAAGCTCGCTCAAAAAAATATTTTTTTCGACCAAAAACGGCAAAGAAACCCAAATGAGCGCATTCGCCGGAGTCGGAACACCGATAAAACGGTCGCTTTGCCGCGTATCCACATTGAATTTTGCCAAGCGAAGTGCCGAAAAAATGGCTATCGCAAAAGCGCAATATTGCGCAAAAGCAAAGGGTAAATCGGGGCGATTTTCAAGCATTTTGAACAAAACAAAAGCAGGCAAAACGCCGAAAGTAACGCAATCCGCAAGCGAATCCAACTCTTTGCCGATATCTGATTTAACTTTTAAGGCGCGCGCCGCAAAGCCGTCAAAAAAATCAAAAAAAGCCGCCGCTATCGTCAAAAATGCTGCCGTGCGCCAATCATCTCTGACGGCAAACAAAATCCCCAAACAACCGCAAAAAAGGTTCGCTGAGGTGAGCGCGTTCGGTATGATTTGCAACATATTTTTTAAGAAAATTGTATTAAAACTTGATTTTTTTCGACATTTTGCCCTTTGCTGACCCGTATTTTTGTTGCAGTGCCGTCCGCGGGCGACTTAATGACATTTTCCATTTTCATGGCTTCCAAAATAAGCAAAGCATCGCCTTTTTTGACAATCTGTCCTTCGACAACAAGAATTTGATGCACAAGTCCGGGCATGGGTGCTTTGATGTCGGCAATTTTCGCGGCGGCGGCAGCATTGAAGCCCATTTTTTCGAGCAATACATCAAATTTATCTTTGATTTTCATTCGGCAAATTTTCCCGTTCACGCGAAGCGTAAGTTCTTTGCTGTCGGCTTGAAATGAAATCACTTCTAACAGCACGGATTGCCGATTTTCGACCAAGTGAAAAGTATTCTCATTCACTTTTGATAAATCAAACACGTCGGAAAGAAGCATTTCCGGTGTAATGTCAAATTTTTTTTCGTCTGTAATGATTTGATACATATTTTTTTGTTTTAGCGTTTGACAACTAATTTCCGACTTGCAAAGCATTGTATCGAGAACTTTCGGCAGTCATAAATCCGCAAGCTAAAAGCTCGCGGTACACTCGGGCTAAACAGTTACTGCATTTTTAGGTTGTAACTATTTAGCCGATTTGCCCAAGAATGTAGCGCGAGCTTTAGCTTGCGACCTTACGTTCGCTTGTTGCAGGATACCTTCCTCTAAATCCGCAAGCTAAAGCTCGCGGTACACTCCGGCTAAACAGTTACTGCATTTTAGATTTTACAACTTCTGAACACAAAGGTAAAAAAAATTGACAGGATTCGCGAAAGCTGCTTTTTTTTTGAAAAATTTCTGCCTCTTTCTTCGCCGTCGTTTGTGAAGAAACAAACAACGGCGAAAAGCACAAACAACTGCGTTTTCGCAACCTAAAGGCTACGTTGCATTTCAATTTCAATTTTTATGTCTTACAAAAAAAAATTTTTTTACAAAAATACTTGCAAATATTCGTACCTTTCAGTCCGTTATGTTGTCGAATGTAAATCCCGATGTTAGAAACGACAAAAATCAGAAAACAATGAAAGTGCTCAGTGTTGAACAAATCAGAGAAGGCGACCGATATACCGTTGAAAAATTGCCCATTGCCTCTGTCGACTTGATGGAGCGAGCGGCTGAAGCCTGTTTAAAATGGCTGACGCAGCAATACGGACTTGATTTACCGAATCATATCAAAATTTTTTGCGGCACAGGCAATAACGGCGGCGACGGATTGGCGTTGGCTCGTTTGCTCACCCGCAGCGTGCATCGTGTTGAGGTTTTTATTGTTCATTTTAACAAAAAATCCAATGATTTTTTGTTAAATTTAGAGCGTTTGCAAAAAACCTTAAAAGTCAGAATTTACAACATCGAAAATGAAAATAATTTTCCCAAGCTGCGAAAAGGGCACTTGGTGATTGATGCTCTTTTGGGTTCCGGCTTAAATCGCCCTGTAACGGGCGTAACGGCGAGTTTAATTCGGCACATCAATCATTCGAGCGCGGAAGTGATAGCGATTGACACCCCCTCCGGACTTTTTGCCGACAAAGCAAACGCGCCCGATGATGCCGTTATTCATGCGCAACACACTCTGAGTTTTGAAGTGCCGCGACTTGCTTTTCTTTTTGATGAAAATTACACTTATACGGGCGATTGGCATCGTTTATCCATCGGAATTCACCCGTGGTATGTGCGCGATGTGGAAACAAAAATTTTTCGCACCGACTTTGCGTCTATGAGTGACAGCCTTAAAAGCCGCAAACGAGTGGCGCACAAAGGTACTTTCGGGCATGCTTTGCTCATCGGCGGCAGCTACGGGAGAATGGGGGCGGCTTTGCTTGCCGGCGGTGCAGCTTTGCGCTCAGGAGCGGGTTTGCTCACGGTTTGTGTACCGAAATGTGGTTTTTTGCCCTTTCAAACCGCTTTGCCCGAAGCGATGGTGTGGACGGACGATAACGAAAAATATATCTCCGATTTCCCCGAAAATGTTGCGGATTTCGATGCCGTCGGCGTTGGGCATGGCTTAGGACAGCAGGAAGAAAGTTTTTCGGCACTTAAAAAATTGTTAAAAAGCTATACAAAACCGATGGTAATTGATGCCGACGCGCTCAATATCATTGCCCGAAACCCCGATTTGCTGTCGGAGATTCCGCCTCACAGCATCATAACGCCGCATAAAAAGGAATTTGAACGCCTTTTCGGAGTGTCGGAAAATCCTTTTGAACGTTGGCAAAAACAATTAAAAATTTCCGCCGAGTTGAACATCAATATCGTTTTCAAAGGCGCAAATACCTGCATCACTTTGCCCGACGGCAGAACGTATTTCAACGGCACGGGCAACCCCGGAATGGCAACTGCGGGCAGCGGAGATGTGCTCACGGGCTTGCTCACGGGCTTGCTTGCGCAAGGCTACGAACCTGCACAGGCGGCGATTTTCGGTGTTTTCCTGCACGGCTTGGCAGGCGATTTGGCGGCAAGCAAACTTTCGCAAGAAGCCATGCTTGCAGGCGATATGGTGCGAATGTTCGGTAAAGCATTTCGCGTCATTAACGGTTGAAATTTTTTCGTTTTTGGGACGAAAAGAAATTTTTTTAAAATCATGAGAAAAAATAAAATAAAGGCAGAAAAAACAGATTTTGCACTCACAAAGCAAGAATTACCGCTGAATTGCCTCTTAAACGGCGATTGTATTGATTTGATGCAAACGTTTCCCGATGCAAGTCTTGACCTTATTTTTGCCGACCCGCCTTACAATTTGCAGCTTAAAAATGAACTTTACCGCCCTGACCAAAGTAAAGTTGAGGGCGTTTTTGAGGATTGGGATAAATTTGCCTCATTTGAAGACTACGACAATTTCACGCGGCAATGGCTTTCGGAATGCAGACGATTGCTCAAAGAAAACGGAACGATTTGGGTGATAGGGAGTTACCACAATATTTTCAGAGTCGGTTGCATTTTGCAAGATTTGGGCTTTTGGATATTGAATGATATTGTTTGGATAAAAAACAATCCCATGCCGAATTTTAAGGGGACGCGCTTTAACAATGCTCACGAAACGCTTATTTGGGCTTCAAAATCGCCGAAAGCTCGCTATACCTTTCAGTATCAATCACTTAAAACCATGAATGACGATTTGCAAATGCGCAGTGATTGGTATTTACCGATTTGTCAGGGCGAAGAGCGGCTGAAAGAAAATGGGCAAAAAATTCATGCCACGCAAAAACCTGAAGGACTTTTACACCGCATTTTGATTGCGACAACGAATGTTGGCGATAATGTGCTCGACCCGTTTTCGGGAAGCGGCACGACGGCTGCCGTCGCTAAAAAACTAAATCGCAACTACATCGGCATCGAAAAAGATGAAAAATATTACCTTGCGGCGCGCGAAAGATTGCAAAAAGTTACGCCATTGTCGGAAAATTTGACGGTTTATCATATCGAAAAAAGTATTCCGAAAGTTCCGTTCGGCAATTTATTGGGCGTTTATACAAACATCGGGGAGGAAATATTTTCAAAAGGAAGAGAATTTACCGCTCGTATTCTGTCTGACGGCAATTTGCAATCGGGGACAGAAATCGGCTCAATACATCGTTTGAGTGCCCTTTTCCTCGGAAAACCTTCAAATAACGGTTGGAAATTTTGGTACGTGTTGCGTGAAGGAAAGGAAGTTTGTATAGATGAATTGCGCTATGCTTATGCCAAAATAAATCAAAATTTATAGGGGGCAAAAACCAAAACACCCTTAGGTTTTTTGAAACGCTAAGGGTGTTTTAGGCTTTTTGAAAAAATTAATCAGCTCCGTAAGTGCTTGTAAATCGGTTAATGAAACCGTCTTTTTCACCCGGTGCCGCGACCTCAAACTTGTCTTTCGATTTTGGGTCTTTTACCGCATTCATAAATGTTTCACTTGAAGAATCAACGATAAAAGATTTGCCTTTTCTTGCAAAATAATACCATTGGTCAGGCGCAAATTCCAAATAAATGCTCAAAGTTTGGGCATCATCTTTCATCGGAATTTCGACATAACCTTTCACAAAAGCATCAATATCGCGTTTGTAGATATTCGAAACGCCGATTTCGCCCGTGCTGTAAAACGCTTTTTTATCATTGTCATATTTGACTTTCACTTCCGACAAAACAAGGGCAAATTTATCCATGAAACCGGCAAGCGGCGTGCGTCCGGGTTCAAAACGTTTGTCAAAAGACTTGACCTCGCTGTCTTCCAAAAATTCGGCAACTTTATTCATTAAAACATCATTTTTCTTGACGCATCTTTTTAAGGCAAGTCGCCCGCGATTGTCGCGAATGTAGTCTTCTAATTTGTTGCCGGTGAGGTCAAAACTCTCGCTTTTTGATTTTTCATCAAAGAAAAAGCCGAGCATCATGTCCATCTGAAAATCCGTTCCGTCGAGCTTACATTTGCCTATTCCGGAGGTTTTTATGTTGAATTTTGCCTCGCTCTCCATCAAGTTAAAACGCCCTTCGGCTTCCGCATAATTAAAAGAGGTGCTGTATTCAAAACGATTCCCGTTGTAGCTCAATTTCCCCAATTCCAAGGGATTAATGATTACGTTCTTTTTCAGCGCACTGTTCGGTTTAATGATACCGAGCGGAACAAACACGTCCCCGTCCCCGCCTTTGCGTTTTTTCCCGCCGGTCAGGGTGTAAAAAGTTCGTTCGTCTTTGCTGAAAAATAAGCCGATTTGTTGGTCGGGTTCGTCGTTAATTCCTCGTTGCGTAACGTAAACTTCCGTGCTTGTGCTGCCGTCGGGGTTCTTTTTGAGCTTAATCCAAGGCGCGTCAGGTCCGTCGAGGACAAATCGAACGAAGCCGTCAAAGTCGAGCGTCGGTTTCCACGAGAGCATTTTTACATCACCTTTGAATTGTTTACCGTCGGAAACGATAAAATTATCTTTTTCCTCCACCGTCGCATTTGCCGTAGTGCCGCGTGTGTATTCTTTGAGCATTCGTGCAATGACGGGCAAGTTGCGCAAGCTGTCCGTCATCGGAACTGTTGCCAATACTTCACTTGCAAAATCTTCAAAAAGCAAGTCAAAAGTTTGTTCAACATCGTTTTTGAAGTGATGGGTTGCCTCGCCGGAATAGCTGTTTTTGGATTGAATTTGTATCGAACCTTTGTCTAACTCAAAATATTGTGAAATTTGGCTGACGGTCAATTCGGCATCTTTCAATCTTTCCATGACTGCATCTTTCAAAACACGCACTTTGCCGTCTTTGGGTCTGATTTCGGTATCCAAAACTAAAATATAGGGAACGCCTTCTATGTCAATCACGGATTTTTCGACATCAAAATTTGCGGCAGCGGCGATGTAGCTCAATCCGAGTTGGTCTTCGCGCGTGGAGGTGAAACGCTGTGTGGTCGGGTCGGCGCCTTCGGCAATTTTAAAGCGAACGATTTTGCCGGCAATGTCCCAAGAGGCATCGGAAAGTGAAGTTTTGTATTGTGAAAAAGGAAATTCAAAACTCTCCTCGTTCGTTACTTCGGATTTGATGTTGGCTTTTTGATTTTTAACATCATAAATAAACTTCACGTTGTTCGCTTTGACTGCGGGTTTGTTCGGGTCGGTGGATTTGACCTCAAAATAGGCTTTATTACCCGTAAATTCATCTTGTTTAAAGGCAAAATAAGATGACTTAATAACGGCATCATTGTTTTCAAAAACACCCCGACCGAGCAAAGCGCGCGGCGTGAGGTTCATCGTTCCTTTGAAAGTGTAATCCGGTTTGTCGTAGAGCAAAAAGGCATCTTTTTGAGAAGTGAAAAGCATACTGTCGCTTTGCACCAACCAACGAAGTTTGTAGTCCTTCATTTTCACGTCCGGCACGTCAGTTTCGTTCATTTTGCCGGCTTTGATATTGCCCTCATTGAACGCATCGGCTTTGTTATAGCCCCTGCGAATGGATTCTTTGTCGGTTAAAGGCGTGAGGGAAGTCATGGAATCGGCGTACATGATAAAGTCATTCGAAGCAATTTCGGCATTGAGGTAGTTGACTTTTGCCAAATGTTTGTTTTCCAAATGCACTGTTCCGTCTTTTTCGTCCTTAATCGGTACGGACGTTGCGCGAATCCCCTTATTATCCACGACAATCATGCCGTCGGTAATTTTGCCTTTTCCGTTGTAAAGGTCATAACCGCCGTTTTTGTAGCGTTCCGAATCGGCTTTGTTGATTCGGTGCTCAAAACCGAGCGAGCCGTCTTTCATAATTTGAACGGAGTCTCGAATTTCGGGTAACATTCCGCTCGACTTAAAATCGCCGGCAAAAGCCAAGTCGCTCGGTCGTCGTTTGGCGATACTGTCCATTTTAAATTGAGCCACATCAAAATAAATTTTAGGTTTTTCGCCTTTTTTTAAGGTCGAATCGGAATAGGCACCGTTCAAAATTTCATTGCCCTCAAAAGACACCATACCGCCTTTGTCCGCTTGGAAAATCGGATATTGACTGCTGATTTTATTGCCGGATTTATTGTTAGGTCGGTTGATGTAAAGCGTTCCGCTGACATCTTTCAGACCGTTTTTCAGCACTTTTATATGCTCCGGCATTGGCTTTTTGACCTTTTCAACGGTAGTAGAGTCGATATTTTGGTCTTTAATTTGTTTTTCTGTTATAACAAATTTTAAGTGGTCAATTTTCGGCATGACAATATTAAAAGTGTCATAATTGAAGTTAAAATTTGAACCTTGGAAAAGAAATTCTTTCGCCAAAATGCGTCCGTTAAAATTAATGTCCCGATTTTTTTTGATAATTAATTCTTGTTTGTCAGGATAAATTCTAATCGGCAAAATGGTATCTTCATGCACCTTAATTTTGGCAAGAACGGCACTTTCGACACCTCTCACCAACAATTTCATGCTGTCAGCCATGTAAAAAGTCATGTTTTTCATGCCGGGCATCAAAGAAGGAATGACAATATCGTCGTAGTCCACCTGCCGCGTCATGGCGCGTGCGTAGAGAATCCCCTTTCGCAAAACCGTAACAACTCCTTCGCCTTTTGATTCGTAATATTCGATATAACCGCCGAGAGCCAAGTTTTTCATGGCATTTCGCACAATCGTAACATCAAGTTTGTTGTGCGAAGCCATTTCCTCTGCCGTAAAAGTCAGTGATGCCGGTTTGAGAATCGTCGTTCCGTAACGCACCGCCATTATCAGCGGGTGAAATTGCAAAATGCCCTGAATTTTGTCCATTCGCGCCTCATCAAATCGGGAATCGGATTCAATGACTGCGGGCGTAACGGAGCGTCCGAGAATGATAGAGAGGTTAAAAGTATCTTTTGCAATGTCGTATTCGATAAAATCGGCATCAATTTGAATTCGGTGATAGGTGTCGAAAAAAGGCGCGTATTTTTTTTCATTTTTATTTTTTCTCGCCTTTAAAAGTTTAGCCCTTTTCCCGTCGACCTTGGCATTTGCATCAAAAACAAACTTCATTGCAGGGTGCATCAGCGAATCATAAGTGCCGTTGGGCAATTTTGTCGGAAAAAAAATCGTAACTTTTGCCTCATCGCACGAAACAGTCGTTTTGCCGAAGACAAATTTATCCCTTGCAAAAGCCCTGAATCGCTCCCGTCCGTCGTCTCCTCTGACGGTTAAAAATGCCGGTCCGCGATTAAAACTACTGCTCGAAATTCGATTACCCGTCAAACTGAAACCGCCTTGGTATTCCGCATATTCGACGATATTTTTCACTTTGACGTTGTTTTTGTAGGATTTAAAGCGCGGATAGGTCGGATTCGGGGAATTATTGGAGGGTGTTGCAAGGTATTCAAATTTTCCCAAAATGAGCGAATCGGATTTCGATTTATACGTCATTTTGGCGCCCCGCACATAAAACGATGCTTTTCTGACCATAAAGGCAAAATCTTGAAAGTCGGTATAAACATCATAAGCAGGCAAGCCGACGGAAGAAAAGTCAAAACGTCCGCTTTTGCCTACATAATTGTCCGACAAAGTTAAAAACGCACCGCTTGTTTGTTTGATATAAACGGTGTCGTACGGGCTGCGAATCATCAAATTAACGCTGTCCAACTTTATATACGGTCCGGTCAAAGGGGTTTTTTCAGGCTCCATTTCAAATTCGGGGACAGCAATTTCATTCAACCAAAGCGGCGAAATATCGCCGGGGTCAGTGCCTATTTTTCTGCCGCCGACGGCTTTTTTGCCGGGTTTTTCTTCTTTTGCCGGCGTACCTTCCGTATCCCAACCTTCTGCTCCCCAATCATCTGAAGGGGCAGGTTCTTCGTCGGGCCAATCCAAAGAAGCCAAATCCGGTTCGCCGGAGGCTTTTGCGGCTTCTTCCGCTTCCGCCCAACCGTCGCTCTCTGTTGCCGCTGCGGACGCAATCGTGTCAATCGGCACTTCAATCGGCGCGACTTCCGCCGGCACTTCGTCGCCTATCGGCACTTCCGTTTTTGCCTCGCGCCCCATGCCGAAAGAAAAATTGCCGCCCTGCACCTGTACTTGATTGCGGTCTCGGTAAAAAAACAGATTGCCGTCTTTTAAAAAACTTTTTGTGCGGTTGAAAAATACCGCCGCAGATTTAGAATGAAGTTCGCGCACGACGGTATCGCTGACGCGCAAAAACTGTTCAAGTTTTTCGTCAGTCAATTTACCCTGCCTGCCGTAATAAACGGAGGCAAAAAAATCTTCCATGTGAGGACTGCTGCGGTATTTTTTTTTCAGCATATCCCGACAAAGTTGCAAAAACATCTTTTGATGCTCGGGTTTCATGCCGGGAAAAGTCGTGCCGATGCCGGAGGTAACTTCACCGATTGTCTCCGTTTTGACTTTTTCCATCAATTTGCTCACATCTTCGGCAAATACTTCGGGCTTTTCGAACGTTTGTGCATATAAATAATTGCTGCACAAAAGCCAAAAGAGAAGAACTTTGAGTATTTTCATTGGCTTAAATGATTTTAAAAATGAATTTGGGCGTAATTTAATGATTTTTGTTTTAAATGCAAGCAGAACAACAATTTAACCGAAAACCGCTGAACGACGCGATTCGACAAGGACAAATCGCCCTGAAATCATTTTGGCTGCCTGCCTCTTTTTTTCACGACAGTATTTTTGGCAAAAAAATGTAACTATTTAGCCGGCTTGCAAAACATTGTATCGCGAGCTTTAGCTTGCGACCTAACCTTGTATCGCGAGCTTTAGCTTGCGACTTAGCATTGTATCGCGAGCTTTAGCTTGCGACTTAACATTGTATCGCGAGCTTTAGCTTGCGACTTAGCATTGTATCGCGAGCTTTAGCTTGCGACCTAACCTTGTATCGCGAGCTTAAGCTTGCGACCTAACCTTGTATCGCGAGCTTTAGCTTGCGACCTAACCTTGTATCGCGAGCTTTAGCTTGAGACATATCCTTGTATCGCGAGCTTT
>JBPOJO010000352.1:0-7662 GCA_052033485.1 Bacteroidota bacterium
GCCAAATGATTACCAGTCTTGGAAACAATTAAAAGACAAAATTCACCATATCCTTAATAATTTCGGAACAGAATTTACAATAAAATTCAACACCTTTTAATAGTGTTTATTTATACATGGGTACTTATTAACGGAACAAGTACCCAAAGCGTAGGTAATGACAACTGTACCATCGTCAACACCCGTAACTACGCCTGTCGAACTGACAGTTGCAATGTCGGTATTCGAGGACGACCAAGTCCCGCCTGCTGTATTTGCCGTCAAGGTTGTATTTGTTCCCGCACAAAAAGACGTTGTTCCTGAAACGGATAAAGCTACAACGTTCACGGAAAAATTTGAGAAACATCCTGCTAATGTAGTATATTTTATCATAGCCGTACCTCCGGCAATTCCGGTAACTGCACCCGTAGTACTGCTGACTGATACAATTCCCGGTGTTGAAGTACTCCAAGTGCCGCCGGATATGCTTGACAAAAGATTCGTTGTTGAACCAATGCACACAGTTGAAGCACCCGTGATGACCGGTTTAAGAAATACAGAAATATTCTTTGTTACTTTGCATCCTGATGGGGCAGTGTATGTGATTGTTGTATTTCCGTTATTTATGCCTGATACAACTCCGCCTGACACTGTGGCTATCGTGGTATTCGAAGAGAGCCAAGAGCCGCCGGAAATGCTTGGTGTCAGGGTAATACTTTCACCTTTGCAAACGGAAGAAAGACCTGAAAGTGTAGGATTTGCATAAACAGTAACTGTTGTAGATACCGAACAACTGCCTGAAGTTGCAGGAGAAGTGTAGGTAATGATTGCAGTTGAAGATGCGTAACCCGCAGCAGTTCCAACACCCGTAACAACACCGTCAATAACTGTCGCAACAGCAGGGTTTGAGCTTGTCCAAGAGCCGCCGGAAATGTCCGACTCAAGGGTTGTAGTGCTTCCGATGCAGGTACTTAACACGCCTGATAATACGGGACGACTATTAACCGTAAGAATTTGTGAAGCTGTTGAAGCTCCTCCGTTAATCGTTAAACTTATCGTTTTACTTCCGCTTGTTGAATAACTTACCACGTGGGGTCCCACGCCTGATGCAGTTGCGGGTGTAGCACCTGAACCAAAATTCCAAGTCCATGAAGTTGCATCTGTCGAGGCATCAGTTACAGTGATGTTTACTCCTACACAAAAAGGAGAGGCAGATATTGAAAAACCTGCAGTCGGGGTCATTTTATCAGAAGGCGCAGTATTGACAGGTGCAATCAAAAACGATTTTGCGGAATCCGATAATCCTGAATAGGAGGCATCACCGTACTCGTCTCTTATTTTGTTATTTGCATGGCCGAATTGAGCTGACACGCAAAAAATAAAAAGGTAAATTAAATGTTTCATTCTTAATTTGGTTACTGTTTGATGAATTAAAAGCAGGAAAATTTCCTACTAACAAAATTAAAAAACATAACGGGTTTTAAATATTTTAATAAAAGCAGTTGCAAAAAAAAAGTGATATTTTAATTGAAAATATGCAATTTTTAATAAATAAATTTTACATTTTAAAAAAAATCTTACTTGCCAAACTTTATTAAATTTATTAAATCGAATGTTAAATAGTATAAAATATGTATTTTTTTGAGCACTTCTGCAATTTTGGCTTATTTTATAACACCTTGATAAATAATTATTTAAAAATCTACTTTTGTATATAATAATATCAACACAAAAAATTAACATTTTTTACTCAATTAATATTAACAAAAAAAACACAACGTTATTTTATTTAGAAAATAAAAAATTTGTAGTTTTTTCTTCTAATAATTTAAAAATTCTAAATACTAAAATTGCTTTAAAACGCAAAAAATTGTGCGTTTCCATGCTTTTACGTATTCAATTCGTACAACAAACCACACAAATGTTAATTTAGATTAAATACCAAGTATTCTTCCTGTGAATCGCTGAAATCAAAAAGAAACGCCGCAGCGCGACTTTCTGCTGAGGTAGGCAGAAAATCACGCTGCGACATTTGTAATGAGTTGAATAAGAGCAGAATGAGCCTCCAAAAACGCCTATCGTTGCATACAAATCAACCTCCCGTCAAAAATTCAAGTCTCTCGAGTACATTTTCAATCAGGGAAGTAATGGTTTTCGTTGAGTTTTTGGAATATTGCCGCAAAGCGCGATTAGCTACGATGGCATTTACCGACAAACACGAATGTCCGAGCAAGTTGCCGAGCGCGTAGTATGCCGATGTTTCCATTTCAAAATTTGTAATTGACCTGCCGCCAAAGTTAAATGCTGTTAAATCATCCATAAAATTGCCGTTGCTGACCGCCCCACGAACACTGCGACCCTGAGGTGCATAAAATCCCGGACTCGATGCCGTAAACCCAATGTACAAATCGCGCATGCGAGAAAGCAATTCCGGCGCACCCGAAGCCGCATAAGGCATGAAATTTAACTTCAACGCAGCTTTTAACGCTTCACAAAAAGCAGAATCTTCAGGCGTTTGTGCAAAATTGTAATACGCATATAGGGTGTCCAAACCAAGCCCGTGAGCAGAAGCAACAAACGAATCTACCGGAATGTCCTTCGATAAGGAACCGGATGTTCCGATACGCACAATATTTAACCTTTTTAAACTTTTTTTAACCTCTCTTGTCTTTAAATCCACATTCACAAGTGCATCTAATTCGTTCAACACAATATCCACATTGTCCGTTCCGATGCCGGTAGACAGCACCGTAATCTTTTTTTTGCCGATTTCGCCCGTATGCGTTACAAATTCTCGCTTTTGTTTTTTAACCAAAATTTTATCAAAATAAACGGATACCATCGGCACACGGTCGGGGTCGCCAACGGTAATAATCGTATCCGAAATATCCTCGGGCAATAAATTAAGGTGATAAACACTGCCGTCAGGGTTAAGAATCAAATCCGTTTCTGAAATTAACATACATGATTTGTTTTGATTTTGAAAAAAAAATTAATACCTTTGCCTTTCCTAAAAAAACACGGTTCTTTTTTTGTGTATTTTTGGCAGAAAAGACATTTTCACCACAATAAAGAGGCGTTAATTTGGCGGTTTATTTTGAATTTTTCAAAAGTTTAGCTAAGTATTTTCAAAATGGCGACGAAAAAATATAAAAACGACCATAGTGAGCAGTTCGAAGAATTGCTCAAAAACAACGACTACGAAGGCATTTTTAAACTTGCCGAAGATGTTTTGAAAAAGCAAAAAAAGAATGCCGTTGCATTCCGTTATCGTGCTTTGGCAAATATTTATTTCAATAAAAAACTTGATGCGGTCTTTGATTTTATTTCCGCTATCGAACTTGAGCCTGACGACGCACTCTCTTTTAATAATCTCGGCACTTTGCACATTGATAATCAGGAATATCTTGACTCAGTTGCCTATTTTAATAAAGCTATCAAACTCAACCCCGACAATGCAAGTGCGTACAACAATCGCGGCTTTGCAAAGTACATTTTAGGGGTGTTTGAGCCGGCTTTGAGCGATTTCAACAAGGCGATTGAACTTCAGCCCGATGCGCCCGAAGCCTATAAAAACCGCGCAGACTTGTATTCGGATTTGAAAGAATATCAAAAAGCGATTGCCGACTATGACAAAACGGCAGAACTCGGTGTCAACGATGATTCCGTTTATACCAATCGCGGCTTTGCCAAATTGCACCTCAATAATTTTCAGGGCGCGTTTGACGATTTTACGCAAGCTGTCGTAACAAATCCATACAATGCGGAAGCATTTCTCAACCGCGGGGACGCGCTGAAATTGTCAGCCTTGTACGAACAGGCGTATTTGGATTATTCAAAGGCAATTGAAATTGATGACCGATATGCACTTGCGTACAACAACAGAGGGGTTGTAACGGTTGCGTTGGGCAATTTTCCTTCTGCGATTATAGATTTTACGAAAGCACTTGATTTGGTTCCGACTTTATCGGCAGTGTATTACAATCGCGGCATGGCATATTTGCGCAACAATCAACACGAACGAGCGGTTGAAGATTTGAACGAATACCTTGATTATCACCCTGATGCCTCTTCGGTGTACAATGACCGCGGGGTCGCAAAACTTTCGCTCGGGCGATTTGATGAGGCACTGCCGGATTTTCAAAAAGCACTTGAATTGATGCCGGAAAATGCCTCTCCGATGATTAATATTGGGGAAGTTTATTTTGCGAAAAAGGAATTTGAAAAAGCGATTGAGCAGTTCAAAATTGCAATTTCGCGCTATCCTGATAACAGTGAATTTGTCGTCAAATTGGTTTCTTCCTTGATGCATTTGAAGCGGTATGAGCAGGCGGAGACGGAAGTAACGGCGGCTTTACAAAAAAGTCCCGAAAATCCGACTTTGCTCAATACGAGGGCGGTTTTGTATATTTATATGCAAAAAAACAAGGAGGCTCTTGTTGATTTGGAGCTTGCGGCAAAGGTTGAGCCGAATTTGCCGCAAACCTACGTAAATCGTGCGGAGGTCTTCGTGATTTTGAAGCGTTACGGCAATGCCCTTTCGGATTACAACAAAGTTTTGCAGTTGCAGCCATATAATGCGCAGATATATTACAAGCGCGCGATGCTCAAACAAATGATGGGCGACCTCAAAGGGGCGCAACGCGATGTTCAGCTCGCGGCGCAGTACGGCATGGTTTTTAAAGAAACCGCCAAAGCATAATAAAAAATCCCTTGTCGGAAAACTGACAAGGGGTTTTTTATTGAGGGGATTTTCATTATTGCGGGTCAAAAGCGTGCATGATGTCCTCTAAATGTTTGGCGTAATAATGGTCTTTTTCGGCTTCTGTGAGTGTATTTAGCGGTTTATTTGGCGGATTGGCGGTTTGGTATTTGCCCAAAATCGGGTGTCGGTCAATCAAAGTTTTGCGTAAAACCAAAGACATGATTTTACCGCCGCCGTCCGTTACGCTTTCCAAAAGTGCGGGAATTTCCTTTTCATTGATAAATTTTGAAGCCAAAAAGTTTTGTGAAACCAACAAAACACCGATTTTAGTTTTCGCAAGGGCATTTTTGATTTCCGCCAACCAATCATCACCTGAGCGTATTTGCGTGTCGTCCCATACGTGCGCCTGTAAGCCATACCCCTTTAAAGTAGCCAATTGTGTTTTCACTTCGTCGAAATACGGTTTATCTTCCGCGTGGTGGGAGTAGGAAATGAAAATGTCGGTGCGGTCAGCAGGTTGTTTGAGGGTTTCGTTCACGTCTGTTGTTTTTGAAGTTACATTTTCCTAATTATTTTCGGGATTTGCAAGATTATTTGGGAGCATTATTTCATTTACTTTTTTAGCAAATTCTTCCAATTCAAGAACAAATTTACAATCGTACTTACTATCATTGTAATAGCGTTCACGGAGCTTAGACAACTCACCTTTTAACTCTAAAGGCATACGTACTTGTAACATATATTCAAAATACTTTGGCAAGCATTCAATATGCAAATTATCAACAGCTTCTTTGATTTTAGGATGCATTATTTCTTTTGGTTTAGATTTTTTTCCAAATAAAAACGAAAAATCTTGGATATCCAAACGATTGCCTTGTAAAGATTCGATTTCACGAAAACCTTTATGATACTTTACTTGTAATTCTTTTAAATCAACAAAATTCACTCTATCCTTTGAAATGTTCATTTGCGCATTCTTTGCTAAATTTGAAAATGTATTTACAAGTTCTTTTAACAAAGAAGATGTATCAATCTCTTTAGAAACCCAAATCTCTAATGTAGCATTATTAATTTGTTGAACTATACAGCTCGGAAATCCTTCTTTAGCAAAACAAATGCCATTACGCCATATTATGTCGTCTGAAAATTTGCCATAAGAACTAATAAAATTGATTAAAACATTACTCGGTATAAACTTTTCATACTTTACTAATAAAACTAATTCAGAATTTTTAAGCTGCATTTTAAGAAGTTTTGCAGCATCTTCTGAGAGTTTTTCGGGTAAATATTGAGGAACGATATAAGTATGTGCTTTCTTTTTGAAAATTATTTTAAACTCTTTCATAACTTCAATCAGAGGAGCTAAGTTCTTTTCTTCTTCCAATGATAAAATAATTTCCCCTTCTTTGACAAGAACATTTTTACTAAGGAAAATTTGATAAATATCATAACAAACTTCTGCTGGTCTCAAAAAAACATATTCTTTGAGAATATCATTGTTTTTATACCAAATAATAATTCCTTTGGTATGCAAATAATCTAACGCCTCCTCTAAATCGCACATATTATGTAATTCAATTTTATTGTAAAGTTCTTTTACAAAGGTAAATTTAATTGCTTTTTTAGTTTTACTTTCAATATTGATTTGCTCAGCTAATTTTTGCCAACTAACAGGAATTTTTGATGTATTAAACCGTTTTGCAATACCTAAAATTTTACTTTTTATTTCATTTAAAAAGTTGTTATCTCTGCAAGATATTGCTAAATTCATTATACTTTCATCTGATATTTCGGGAAAATTAGTTTTAGGGCTGTCCATATCAATTTTATTTTGAACAAGCACAATAGGCGAATTTTCTGTGAAATTCTTTATACTTTGATACCAATGACTTATCGGAAAAGAAACAGCATGTATTTCTTTTTCAATGGGCGGATTGAATACTTGTAGCGTTCCAGTTTCTGATATGTTGTACATTTGTCTATCAATAAACGAAAATTCACCATGACAATCAGTTTTTTTCTCCCAAACTATGAGATAAATAGCTTTTTCAGTAAAAAATAATTCGTGAGTTCCATGGTAATAATCCTGACCACCAAAATCCCAAAGATAAACAATAAGGTCATCATGTTTAAATGAACCAACTTGAACACCATGAGTCGAACCCGAAAACTCACTTGGACTAAATGTGCCTGTGAGCTGATTAAAAATTGTTGTTTTACCAGAGTTCGGATTTCCTACTAATATCACTTTTATATATTTGTCTTCAAAATAGCCATTTTCTATTCCACTAAAGTATTTTCTTATTGAATCGATTCCTGAATGAACTATGATTGTGGGCGGTGTAATAGTTTCATTACCATCGGCAACAAGCTCCTTAAGTTTTTTTAGTTCTAAAATTCTGCCGTCTATTTCTTTTATTTCGTTACAACGAATATTAAGATATTCTAAATTACGAAGTTCGTAAACCCAATTTGGTATCCTTGTTAAATCATTGAAATGAATATACAAAGCTTTTAATTTTCTTAAAAAACCGAGATATATTGCTTCTTCCAAGTTATTATATACAAAGCTTAAATCTAACACTTCCAATTCTTCAAAATTTTTAAATTGAATTGGGAAATTCAGAATAGGGTTTGCGTTCAGGCAAAGATATTTCAATTTTTTTAAATTGAAAAAAATCAATGGAAGCTCACCAATTTCACAATCAGCAAGGTCTAAATACTCTAAATAGGGGAAATATTCAAGAAAATCAATATTTTTTATCTTTCCATGTATAAAACTTAAGCCTATAACCTCACCAGATTTATTACAATAATAGATAAAACAGCCGCCTTTTTTCCTCATTAGTTCCTCAGATACTTCAACAAGCTTTATTTCATTATTTAATCTTTTAGAGAGTAAATTAGAAACATGAGTAATTTTTTCTACTGTATTCATTTGGTTTATTAGTTAAAGCCATCAAAATTTGCCTCAAAAA
>JBPOJO010000175.1:0-1520 GCA_052033485.1 Bacteroidota bacterium
TTAAAGAAAATTTTATTGACAGAGAATACAAAAAAACAGACGTTCAGAATCCGCTCGAAACTTACCGCAGCCCCGAAGAAATGCCGCTGACGCTCGAATTTATTCAAAAAAACGGCATTATAAAAATCGAAAAACCTTTTGAAGCATACAATTTGTTGCTCCGCCCGAAAACCGTTTGGGATTTGTTTAAAAAATTCGGTTTTGCACTTTTTTTTAAAAACGTCCGAAATCCCCTCTTGTTGTCGCAATACAATCAGGACATTGAAAAAACAATCGCTGAAAACCCCTCGTTTTTTTGGTATTACAACAACGGCATCACGGCGATAACTACTTTTTTGCCCGAAATCGGCAAAAAAACAGAATTTTTGCCGCTGACCGGGCTGCAAATTATCAACGGAGCCCAAACAGTTTATTCCGTATATCGTGCTTACGAACAGGCATCGCCCGCCAAACGAGCACAAATGGACGCAGATTCTTTCATTTCTTTGCGTCTGCTGAAAAGCGGCGGAACAAAATTTGATTTGGACGTTACACGCTTCACAAACTCACAGAATCCCGTTAAAGAACGCGATTTTTATGCTAACGACGATGTTCAGCTTCGATTGCAAAGTGAATTTTACCAAACAAATATTTGGTATGAAAAACGCAGAGACGAATTCAGAAGTTTGCCGCAGAATATTGAAAAAATTTCAAACGATGATTTAGCTTATTGCTACTTGTCTTTTCATTTGCGCGGCGCGGATAAAGCTTTGAAAAGTTTGCAATCCGAAAAAGAGCAAGGAAAAAATTTGTGTTTTTTGTCCCACAAAGACCACAAGGACGGCTTGTATGAGCATATTTTTAATGACAAGACAAGTTTTGAAGATATGCTTGCGACGTATTATTTGAGAAAAAGAATGTACTTTTTTGCTTACAGATTCCTTGAAGGGAATGAAGCGCATTTTTATATTTTTATGACCCTTTTTTCATACGTTTTTGAGGATTATTACAAAATGAAATACGGCGAAATCAAAAATTTGAGCAAAGAAATCATTAAATTTGTTAAGAAAGGGGAGTTCAATGATATTTTTTATCAAGTCATGAGCAACATTGGTTTTCTTATTAGCTTTGCTTTGCGTAAGGACGGATTAGATGTTGAAGAATCACCGAACGCCGGATTATTTGCGGTAGAAATCATTGAACAATACCCTAAAATTTTGAATTATACGCTTGAAAATGTGCATAAATTCAATACTCAAGCTGAGGAGCAAAAATTAAAGCCTGATATACAGATATGTGTGGCTTGGATGAGTCCTGATGCGACTGAATTTCCTAATTTACCCGAATTATAGCAACAGCGTCAAAAAAAAACAAGAAACGCCCGAAAAAAGCGTTTCTTGTTTTTGATGAAAAAAATTCAGGTCAGTTTTTTTTCATATTAAAAAAATATCCGAGATACGCCTTATTTCCGTCATTGCAATCGGTTTTCGAATTGTAAATTGTGTAATTAAAGCTGTATTCATCACCCTCTTGAATCGTTT
>JBPOJO010000501.1:0-4222 GCA_052033485.1 Bacteroidota bacterium
CTTGCCAAACGTTTTCCGTCAAGATTCCCGCAATTTTTTTTCCTGCGACAAAAATATCATTCGGCCATTTTATTAAAATTTCTGTTGCGGGTAAAAAAAACTGTATACTTTCACAAATTGCATTTGCCGTAATGACCGAAAAATCAAGGAGTTCTTCCGTTTGTTTTGCTTTCGGAAACAACAAAATCGAAAAAGTGAGATTTTCACCCTGCGCACGTTCCCATGATTTTCCCTGCCGACCGCGTCCCTTTGTCTGTACTTCTGCAATGATGACAGTGCCGCTCGCGCTGTTTTCAGGCATTTTTAGCGCAATATCGTTGGTAGACGGACAATTTGGCAGAAAAAAAATATTTTTTCCAACAAAAAGTGTATTTGGAGCAATTTTATACAAACTTTTCTTACTTTTGCGTGAAACTGTCTTTTGCGAGCAAAATTACTCAAATAATTTTTTTCGGCACAATATTCGGCAGTTATTTTTTAGGCATTGAAGCAAACAAAATGAAAAAAACGAAAAAAAACGATAAAGAAACGGAATCGACGTCAGCCGAAAGATTGGCGCAAGTCATTATTCACGGAATGCAGGAAAAAAAAGCAGTTGATATTACTTTGATTGACTTGCGGGACATCAAAAAAGCAGTGGCAGATTTTTTTGTGATATGCTCCGGCACTTCGGATACACACACGGACGCTATCACGCAATCCATTGATGCGGAGGTAATTAAGGCACTGAACGAAGAGCCTTGGCACATAGAAGGACGCGAAAATCGGCAGTGGATTTTATTGGACTATGTCGACGTGGTGGCGCATGTTTTTCAAAGGGACACACGTGAATTTTTTAGTTTGGAAGAACTTTGGGGCGACGCAAGAATTATCAACGTTCCGAATCCGGCATAGCCGTTTGCGTTTTTCAAAAACTTTTTTGCCTTTTTTAGGTTTAATTTCAGCACTTTCAACCGGCGATTTTCGCCGATAAAACCGGTCATCATGTCGGAAAATAATAATGATTCATTTTTCCCGAAAAACCAAACTCCGAAAAATAACTATCAGATTTGGATTTTGGTTGCGCTTGTAGCGTTGATTATCGGGATAACGTATTTTAACAAAAACAGCGCGACCGTAGAAATTACGCAACGACGCTTTGAAAATATGCTCAAAGACGGCGATGTGCGCGAAGTGGTTATTGTCAATAAAAAATTTGTAGAAGTTTTTTTGACCAACGAAGCCCTTTCTAAAAAACCTTATGCGCAAGATTTGGAGCAACGCGGGCTTTTTGCCTCAAAACTCAATGCTCAATATCGTTTTCAGGTCATTTCTGATGAATCTTTCAAAAAGGATTTAGACGCTTTACAAGCGCAAACAACGGAGGAAAAACGAATTTCATACCGTGTTGAATCAAGGCATGATTTAAGCGATTGGATTTTCAGTTGGGGAGCTTTGATTGTACTTTTTGTCGGGTTTTGGTATATTATGCGCCGTATGGCAAACGGTGCGGGCGGCGGTCAAATTTTCAGTATCGGCAAAGCTCGCGTTTCGCTTTTTGACGCTGATAATAAGGTTAACATTTCCTTTAAAGATGTTGCAGGGCTTGATGAGGCAAAAGAAGAAATTCAGGAAATTGTCGAATTTTTGAAAAATCCGAAAAAATATACCGATTTGGGCGGAAAAATACCGAAAGGCGCGCTTTTAGTCGGTCCTCCGGGCACGGGCAAAACGCTCCTTGCGAAAGCCGTTGCGGGGGAAGCCGGTGTGCCGTTTTTCTCTCTTTCCGGCTCCGATTTTGTCGAAATGTTTGTCGGCGTAGGGGCAGCCCGTGTGCGCGATTTGTTCAAACAAGCCAAAGAAAAAGCACCTTGCATTATTTTTATTGACGAAATTGATGCAGTAGGGCGTTCTCGCGGTTCGGGAAGAATGCCGGGGTCAAACGATGAGCGCGAAAATACTCTCAACTCACTTTTGGTGGAGATGGACGGTTTCGGCACGGATTCCGGCGTAATTATTCTCGCCGCAACCAACCGTCCCGACATTCTCGACAAGGCACTTTTGCGTCCCGGTCGTTTTGACCGCATGATTTCGATTGACAAGCCGGATTGTATCGGCAGAGAAGCGATTTTTAAAGTGCATCTCGAAAAATTGAAGTTAGCCTCCGAAGTTGATGTGAAAAAATTAGCCGAACAAACGCCCGGTTTTGCCGGCGCGGAAATCGCAAACATTTGTAACGAAGCGGCTTTGATTGCGGCAAGGCACAACAAAACTGCCGTTGATATGAAGGATTTTCAAGATGCGATTGACCGAACAATCGGCGGATTGGAGAAAAAAAATAAAATCATTTCGCCCGAAGAAAAATTGATTGTGGCTTATCACGAAGCGGGGCACGCCGTAACCGGTTGGTTTTTAGAGTATTCGACTCCGCTTGTGAAAGTCAGCATCGTACCGCGCGGGGTTGCCGCACTCGGCTATGCGCAATATTTGCCGAAAGAGCAATTTTTGTACACTGTTGAGCAAATGATTGACGAAATGTGCAAAACGCTCGGCGGAAGAGCAGCGGAAGAAATCATTTTCGGAAGAATTACGACAGGTGCATTGAGCGATTTGGAGCAAATAACCAAATTGGCTTACAGCATGGTTTCGGTTTATGGCATGAACGAAAAAATCGGAAATATTTCTTTTTACGATTCTAAAGCCTCCGAATTTACTTTTGACAAACCTTATTCCGAAGCGACGGCAAAAGTTATTGATGAAGAAGTGAAACTTTTGGTGGATAAAGCCTACGTCAGAACGAAAGAACTTTTGAAATCTAAAAGAACGGAATTGGAAGTTATCGCAAAAGAATTGCTTGAAAAAGAAGTTATTTTCAAAGCAGACATCGAAAGACTTATCGGTCCGCGCCCTTACCCGCAACATTTTGAGGTAAGAGTCGAAAATGCAGAAGCTGTTCCCGCACAACCGGTCAAAGAAGCCGAAAAAATTTAGAAACAATTTAACGTAACTTACACGCTAAGGGTCTCGCCCCTTATGTGTGTAAGTTACGTTAAATCGTTTATTTTACTGCCCGATTTAGAATTTTCAGCTATACTATTTTTCTCAAAAGCCATGCGAATTGACATCATCACTTGCCTTCCGCAATTACTCGAAAGTTTTACGGCACATTCTATCCTCAAACGCGGTCAGGAAAAAGGCGTAATAACGGTTGTTTTGCATGATTTGAAAAATTTTACGACCGATAAACACAGAAGAACGGACGATTACGCTTTCGGCGGCGGTGCGGGAATGGTTATGTTAGCCGAACCGATTGCTAATTGTATAGACTTTTTAAAAAATCAAAGGAAATACGACGAAATCATTTATACGACTCCCGACGGCGAACGTTTTGAGCAAAAAACTGCAAATCGCCTCTCGATGTTGGACAATATCATAATTCTTTGCGGGCATTATAAAGGTGTTGATGAACGGATTCGGGAAGAATACATCACGGCGGAGCTTAGCGTCGGCGATTTTGTCGTTTCGGGCGGCGAAATACCTGCCGCATTGATGACCGATGCGATTTTGCGTTTGGTGCCGGGTGTGATGAATGACGAAACTTCGGCATTGACGGATTCTTTTCAGGATAATTTGCTTGCGCCGCCGGTCTATACTCGTCCGGCAGATTTTCGCGGCAAAAAAGTTCCGGATATTTTAATTTCGGGACATGAGGCAAATATCAGCGATTGGCGATTGCAACAGGCGATTTTGCGAACACAAAAACGTCGTCCCGATTTATGGGAAAAATATAAAAAAGGGGAATAACGGCTGTTTTCACTGTTTAGCCGGCACAAAAAAGTATTTTCAAAACCTTGCCCGCCTTGTTTAACAATCGTTTGTGCAAAAAGAATTATTTTAACAAATTTTTTCTGCCAAAAATTAGTCCCTTTCGGGGCTTATTTCGCGTTCAAAAATCAGGTAAAATTCTTTGCGAATTGTCAGTTGCACGACAAATCAGACAGCCGAATATGAAAAAAAACAGTAAAAGGAAAAATTGTTGCGGGAAATGTCTGATTTCTCAAAGAAATGTCAGTTCTGATTGGCAATTTTGGTATTTTTGCAAAAATAAACCCATAAATGCCACATTTTAAAGGATTTAACAGTTTGCGTTTTTTTGCTGCTTTTCTTGTTGTATTGCATCACGGAGAAACAATTTGTGCAAAAAATTCTCTGCCTCATCTCGGCAATCTGCCTTTGTTTAAAA
>JBPOJO010000247.1:0-1837 GCA_052033485.1 Bacteroidota bacterium
TCGGCGATAATTTGCAAAGTTTCGCGCTCGTCGGCTTGCAAAAGGCGGTCGTAATCGGCATTGATGCGGATTTCTAATTGCTGCTTTTTGCGGCGATGGCATATTTGATTTTTTTGCTGTACAGATTCTTGGGAAAGTGCAACAATTTCAGTTACAATCAGCTCAAAGGCAGAAGTATAGCCCTTTATTTCAAGTTCAGAAAGCGCATTAAGCGGTTTTTCAAAAACAAAATGTAGTTTTTTGACCGTCTCGTAAGGCTCTGCCGTGAAAGAAATAAAAAATGAAAGTGTGTTATAGTTTGTCATCTGTAAATTCTATTTCCGGGCGGCAAAATCAGTTTTTGCTTTCTTTGCATATTTTCAAGGGAGTAAAGATAAGCATATAATTTCACTTTTTCTACAATTAAACACTGACTTGCAGTTCCTTTAAATTGAGGCAAGTAAGTCAAACGAAAATCAGGTTTGCCGCTTGAATATCTTATTTTTTCCTCCAAACATGTTTTTCCGATTTTCCAAGTTTCATTTTGTTTCAAATAAATTTTCCCGCTCGGTGAATGAGCGCAAGCATAATATCCGTCAACCGATGCCAAATAAACATATTGCTCACAAAGCTCTCCTCCTCTCCCCTTCCTCTTTATCCCCTCAATTTCCGCAATCATTTTTGCAACAAGCGCGGCATCTACGGGCAAATTTTTCACTTCCTGCCAAACAAGCTCGTCATCAATGACTTCTTCTAAGGCGGATTTGGCAAAAATAAGGGAAGCAAAATAGAAGGACAAAGCAAAAAAACACATTAAAATCAACGAAAATATTAAAAATCTTACATTGATTTTGACAAAATTATTTTTTTGAAAATAAGGAAACGAAACCGAATTTTGCATCTCTTTTGTTAAACATTGGTAAAACTTTTGTAAAAAAAACTCAAGTTCATTCTTTCAATTTTTTTCGGACAGTGCGTATTCCTCGCTTATGATGAATAATTGCCACTATTTCAACAACTTGCTCTTTTTCATTAACTTTGTAATAAACGCAATACGGAAATTTTTTCAAAACAATTTTTCTGCAAAACCAAAAAAAAGCTATACCAATAAGCGGATTTTTTTGCAATAAAGTAAGGCAATTTCCTAAAGCAGTTACAAAATTTGCACTTACTGATTCGCTTTTCAGTGCGTAGAAATCGGCAATTTCCGAAAAATCTTTTGCCGCTCCTTTCATAAAAAGAATGTTATACGACATGAGGATTACTTTTTCGTTTTTCCAATAATTCTTCCCATGTAAATCGCGTTGTGTCTGCATCCGCAAGGCGTTGGAGCAGCGTTCCCTTTGTTTCAATCTCTGATTCTGAAACGTTTTGCCTGTTTATTTCGTCTTTTAGCAAGCAAAATTCGACGAAATAGAAAAGTTCTTCTTGTTTATGAACAGGTAAAAGAGTGAAAACCTCCGATAAATTGAGTTTTTCTGCCGACTTTTGTAAGGAAAAAATGCCTGATTTAAAGAGTTCATAACACGCCCATTCACACAAAAAAGCACATTTTTCAGGAGACAGTTTTGAGCAAGAATCGGCAAATAATTTATCCAAAAAATTGTTTTGGTTTGCCATAAATTTTTTATGTAAAATTACTCAATTTTTTTCAAAATTCCCTCTTTTTCAAACAAATTTTTCACGTCTTCATAAAACTTTTTGCCCTCAAAATCTTTGCGCGGCAGAAGAAAAATTTCTATTGCTTTGAGGTAAGTTTCGGCGATAATTTGCAAAGTTTCGCGCTCGTCGGCTTGCAAAAGGCGGTCGTAATCGGCATTGATGCGGATTTCTAATTTTTTTGTTTTCTTGCCCGCTA
>JBPOJO010000337.1:0-12967 GCA_052033485.1 Bacteroidota bacterium
AATGCGATGTAATTTTCTTCCATAAAAAGAAAATAAAAAATAAAAAAAATGAAACATAACATCAAGTTGCGCCCGCGCAAGTCTTGACAGAAAAGTTTATCGGAGTGTAAGATATGTTTTATGAGCCAATCACGCAAAAAATTCATGACTTCTTAAGGGACAACCGCGCTGCCGCTTTGATATTCGTCATAGAATTTTTTTGCTTGCTGCACAAAAAAATCATGTTCTCCTTTGTGTTCATCGGATAGGGTGTATTCGTACTGTTCAAACATTTTTTCTTCCGTATTGAAATGATATTCCGTGTATTTTATCATCTTGTCGACTATGCCGCCAATCACATTATTCGCCTCACCGCGCGAAAATGCGTCATAAAGCTCATTTATCATTTCAACTAATCGCTTATGCTGACTGTCAATTTGGTCATGCCCCAAGCAATATTGTGCAGACCAATTGATTAATTTTTTTTCACTCATTTTAAAATCCTTAAAAAGTTAATAAAACAACAAATTTATTGCCGGTTGTATAGTTTTGCCCGAATTATTTTGGATTTTCCTTTTTACCTTGAATTGTCGAACTTTGCAAGTAATATTTTTTCAAAAATAGGAAAAAAAATTTCAGAAATGCTAATTTTTTTGAAATTTTTTTTCAAAAAAAAAAAGCAATTCAAACACTGTTTGAATTGCTTTGAAGTGGGTCCACAAGGATTCGAACCTTGGACCCCCTGCTTGTAAGGCAGGTGCTCTGAACCGGCTGAGCTATGAACCCTTTTCCTTATTTTATTAAGGTGATGCAAAGGTAAGGTAAGTTTTTTTGATATGCAAATATTTTGAGAAAAAAAATTTTTTTTTCTCAAAATACACCGCGACGCTCGTTTGCAGGCGGTTAAAACAGGGTTGAATGCAACTTGTTTTCCTCCTTCACAAACAACTATAAACCAATGATTTATAGTTGTTATTTGTGAGGACAAAAAACAGATTTTCTTGACTTATACGTGCCTTTCCGAATGATAAGAAGAGCGTACCAAAGCTCCCGATTCAACATAATTGAAACCGCGCGCTAAACCTTCTTCCTTATACATCTGAAAAATTTCGGGGTGCACGTATTCGGCAACGTCGACGTGCATTTTCGTCGGTTGCAAATATTGTCCGACCGTCAGCACATCGCAACCGTGTGCGACGAGGTCGTCCATAGCGCGAAACATTTGCTCGTGTGTTTCGCCCAAACCGACCATTATGCCCGATTTTGTACGTTTTCCGTATGCTTTTATTCTTTTGATTTGCTCTAAACTTCTTTCGTAACGCCCTTGCGGTCGCACTTTTTTATACAATTCTTTGACGGTTTCCATGTTGTGCGAAACGACATCTTGTCCGGCTGAAATCATCATTATTAAAGCGTCCCATTTCGATTTTACGTCAGGAATAAGGGTTTCGATAGTGGTTTTCGGCGCGAGTTCTTTGGTTAAAACTACTGTTTTGTGCCAAATATCAGCTCCTTTATCCGGCAATTCGTCGCGGTTCACGGACGTTATGACGGCGTGCTTAACGCGCATGAGTTTAATTGCTTCGGCAACCCTGCGCGGTTCGTCCGTGTCGTACTCTTTCGGTCGTCCGGTCTGAACGGCGCAAAACGAGCAGCCGCGCGTGCAAACATTGCCCAAAATCATAAACGTTGCCGTGCCTTCCCCCCAACATTCGCCCATATTCGGGCAATTGCCGCTTTCACAAATTGTATGCAATTTATATTCATCAACCAAAGAACGAACTAACCTGTAATTTTCGCCTACGGGCAATTTAACGCGCAGCCATTCAGGTTTTTTGTTTAAGTCCTTTTTTTCGGGCGATTTATTATTTCCGATAACGGGTAATTCTATCATTTTTCAATAATTAAAATTTCCATTTTGCGCAATTTGCACAATCAGAAGCAAATTGATGCTTTTTTCAATACAAATTTAATACAATCTTATTGAAAAACAAATTCGACAAAATTGTTTACAAATTTTTTTTACGCTGCTTGCGGTAGAATCGGGCTAAACAGGGCTAATTTTTTGAAAAATAGCGTTTAAGCCATGTGTTGCCGGCTTCCGTTTTTCTTCGGGCGTAAAAAGAATGTAAATCGCCGACGGTATTGTCATAAACGATTGTTTTTGAAGTGATTTCGCCGTTTTCGGCGGCAGATTTTAAATCCGAAACATTTTTTGTAAAAATTGTGCCGTCCTGCGCCAAAAAACAAACCGTGTTTCTGTCGAGCAGAGAAATGTTAAAATCCGCTTCTAATTTCCTAATGACCGCAACGGAGGCATCAAGTGCGCAGCCGCCCGGTTTGTTTTCCTTTTCGTCTACCGCCAAAATGACGAATCGGCGGTCTTCAAGCATAAAACCGGCTTTTAAAGGCTCGCCGTGCGATTCCCAAAAATCCGTGAAAGCCGCCAAAATGCCGACAGCTTTTTCAGCTTCGCGCTCCGTCAGTTCGCGGCTCGCTTGATAAATCCAAATTTTTGCCGTTTCAGGCAAAGCAGTCAGAGTGTTCATATTTTTGTATTTTTTTTATAAACATTTAAGCATCAAATCTTTAACCCGCACTTTCAACGGTTTTCAGTTCGCGCACATAAACTGCCGCCGCCCAAGTAATGTTGAGAATAAGCAAAGCTAAGCCGAATTTTCGCGCCAAAGAGGATTTTTCGTCCTCAATGTCAGCCCATTCCGCAATAATAATTTTTTCCGGACGCGGCAAATTTTGTTTTTCGGCACAGAAATCAATCGCTTTTTCAAAGGCTTTTAGCTGTACGGTGTCGTCATAAACCCACAATAAACGCCTTTCTGTCTCGGTTCGCTCCGAAAGTTCGGTGCCTGATTTGTCAAAAGAAACGGCTCTTGTAACGAATGCACCCCACACTTTCACGCTGTCTCCCTTTTTCCAATCCTTTGCCGTTATCGGATAGACGACGCAATTCAATTTTAAACCTTCCGCTTCGGCATATTGACTTTCCGCGAATGCAATTTGATTGGCGACGTTTTCAATTTTAAAAAACTTTTTTTTGCCTGCGGCAAATAATTCTTCGGGCTTTTGCAAACTGACGATTTCTTCCGCTGCCGTTTTGGTCATCACGCTGAAATAATTGACGTAAAAAAGTCCCGTAACAAACGTGCCTAATGAGGCAAGCAGCGCACCGACAAGCCAAGCGCGACCGTAAATTTTGAAAACGAAATGCGACAATGCAAACGCGCCGCCGCCAAGTCCGAATGCCGCCGCAAGCGTTGCGTAGGGCATATCGGCAAACATGAGGAAAACTACCACAAACAAGGTTACATTAATGATTGCAAAACCTGCGGCGGCTTTTTTTAGCCAAACTTGTAAATCTGCCATTTTTTTTTGCAAAAAAAAGAAAAAAACGGCAATTTCACTAATTTTCACCTGTGAAAAATTGGTAAAATATTTCGTTTAAGCGTGCAAGGAGCTTCCGTTCGCGATTTTAAGTTTGATTAAAGTGGCAGTTTGTTGTGCATAAAAACTCACATTTTCAGGGCAACCACCGTAATATCATCTCTTTGCGCTTCGGTATTTTGGTGCAAAAACAAAAGGCGCAACAGCTCTTCTTTTTGCTTTTCAAACGGCAAATGACTGTTTTGGGCAATGGTTTTTTTGAATAAATTGCTCCCGATTTTTTTCCTTTTTTCGTCATTTTGGTCTGCATAACCGTCCGAAAAAAGGTAAAATTGCGCCGATTGCGGCAGCAGAAATTCTTGGTTTGAAAAATCTGATTTCAATGCTTCTTTCCCGCCTAAAAATTGCTTGTCGCCGTGAATTTCAAAAATTTCGCCTCCGAGCGTGTAGCACATACGCGATTTCGCGCCCGCAAAAATCAATCTTGTATTGTTTTCCGATTCCTTTTCAAAAAAACAAACAGAAATATCCATGCCGTCATTATTTTGCCCCTCAACCTGTTTCAAAATTTTTTGGACGGAACAATGCAAATGTTGCAAAATGTCGGAAGGGCTGCCGCTCAACTGCCTGACATTGACGATTTCGTGCATGAGCGTCGCGCCTAACATGGTCATAAACGCCCCCGGAACGCCGTGTCCCGTACAATCCGCAAGCGCGAAAATCGCCTTTTGCGGTGCCGTTTGTGCGAACCAATAAAAATCGCCCGAAACGACATCTTTGGGCTGATAAAGAATAAAAATATCGGAAAAAAATGACAAAAGTTGCTCTTTTTCGGGCATGATAACCGCTTGTATGTGCGAGGCATATTCAATGCTTTTTTCCAATTGCTCCGACGTTATTTTGAGTTGCCAATAGGTTAGCGCAAGGGTCGTTTTTTGATTTTCTAAATTTTCGTTCATCATCAGCAACTCTTCTTGCTGCTGCTGCAATTCTTCGTTCGCCTGATTAATGTTGTCATTCGCTTCCGCAATTTCTTTCTGTTGCGCCGCAATTTGCAGATAAGAAATGGAGTTGTCAAGCGCAATTGAGGCATAACTCGCTATATTTTTCAGGTACACAAGATGCTGTTCGGTATAGCTGTTTTTTTGAAAACTTTGCACCGTGATAATGCCGAGCACTTGGTCTTTGAGCAATAAAGGTACATAAATAATGGACTGAGGCAATTCGGACAAATTGCCGTCTTCCAAGACAAATTTTGTCGTTTTTACTTCAGATTTGCGCAAATACTTACTTTCGTCAATTTCTATGTCATTTATAAAAATCTCTTCCCGATTTTCAATGCACCAAACGGGCAACTGATTTTTATCTGTCATGTCCCGCGTGTAGGGTTTGTAAAAAACACCTTTTTCTATAGCCATTTGATAATCAATGATTTGCTTGTCCGCTTTGTACAGCCCGATGCCGAAAACGCTCGCGTCCATGATGGCGTTTACGTGCGCGTAGAGGGTGGATAAAATGTGTTGCAAATTGAGTGAGGCGGTCAATTCGCGCCCGATTTCACTCAATTTTTTGACATTTTCATTTTGTTGCAAAATTTCCGCCGTTCGCTCGCGAATAGTATTTTCAAGGGCTGTTTTTTCCAAAATGAGGCGTTTGGTATTCCACCTGACGAGCGCGTAAATGCCGGCAAGCGTCCCCAAAATGTATATCAAAAAAGCCCACCATCGGCGATAAAACGGGGGTGAAAAGCTTATTTGATAACTTGCTACATCGCTTTCTTTCCCGTAAATGTTTTTTGCTTTTACTAAAAAAGTATAGCTGTTTTCGTATAAATTTGTATATTCTTTTTCCGTCATTCTGCCCCACGTACTCCATTTTTCATCAAAACCTTCTAATTTAAAAGCATACAAAGTTTGTTCTTCTTGGTCAAAAAAAGGCGCGGCAAATTCAAATTTTACGGAGTTCAGCGCGTAGGGAAATTCATTTTTATTTTTTATTGACATAGAATCGCGATTTCCGCCGCCAAAAATAAGGCTGTCGCCGCCGATTCGCACTTCGCGAATGAGACAATTAAATTTTTGCTCGTAATTTTTGTTGTCTTTTGAGGCATCGTATCTGAACAAACCCATATTTCCGCCTACCCACAAAACGCCGTCGGGTTCAACGAAAAAGCTCACCACAAACATTTTCGGTATACGCCTAAATGCTCTGTAATGCCAATCGTAAGAGCCTTTTGAATTTTTTTCCAAATAACCAATATCGGCTTTTTCATTTTCCAAAGGGCAAATCCAAATTTTGCCGTCCGCCCCCTGCAACAAAGAAAAAACATCGCGGCTGCCGTCGCAAAATTGTTCGCCCAATTCACAAAAAGGCTCAAAACGGTCTGTTTCAGGCTTGTAAATTTTTAAACCGTCTTCCGTCCCGAATATAATTTTGTCTTGAAATTTGAAAGGTAAAATATTTTTAAGCGATTTGAAACCGTCCTTGTCATTGTAGTAACGCACTTTGGGCTTCTGAAGATGATGTCTATCGGGAGTAAGGCGAATAACGCCGTTTCTGAACGTTCCGAGCCATATTTCGCCGTTTTTATCCTCCGTGATTCCCCTGATATTGTCTTTAATTCCTTCCCATTTTCCCTCCAAAACCCATTGTTCGTTTTCGTAAATAAGTGAAATAAATGAGGGTTCATCAATCGCATAAAGTCTTTTGGGATTCATAACTGATTGATACACAGTGAAACAACGCCCCGAACCGCGATAAATAATTTTTGCTTCATCACCTTCAATTTGGGATATACCTTTTCCCGCCAAAAGCAAAAGAGATTTGTTTTCAGTCTTAAAATCTAAAAATTCCCAATTTTGTCCGACAGGGACATTTTTCACCTCTTGCGCTTGATTTTTTTGGTCAATAAAATATACTTTTTCGTGCGTGGCAACGTACATTTTTCCGTTAAAACGAAGCGTTGCTTCAACAATATTATTCAATCCTAAATTTTTATCCCAATAGCTCAAATCCTCGCTGTGCTCTGTTTTCGCGATTCCGATGGACATTCCGAACCATAAATTTTGATTTTTGTCCTCTTTGTTTGAATAAATTTGATTATTTCCGAGTGCATTATTTTCGTTGTACCGCTGAATAATGCGGGCGTTTTGGTCAAAAAGTAAAGCCCCTTTTTTCAGCGAAATCAAAACATAACGTTTATCGGACAAAGCAGCACTTGAATAAATGTTGTTGTCCTCAAAAAAATCTTTGTCATTGAGCAAAAAAGTTTTCGGCAAACTGTCATTTGAAAAGGGATAAAGAAACAAACCCTTGTCGCGCGTGGGCACTATGAGGCTTTTTTCGGTGAAATGCAGCGATTTTCCCGCAATATTTTTTTCGGCAAAAAATTCCCCCTTGGGGGCAGCAAGCATCTTTTCTCCCTCAATTTTCAAAAAACCTTTGGCAAGCGAATGGACGTAATATTGATTTTGATACACAAAATCTCCTCTGAATAAATCATTTTGTTCGGCTTTAAAAATATGTACTTTTTTTGTATTTAAGTTATAGTCAAAAATATGTTCGTTAGAGCGAAAAAAAATACTGTTTCCCGCTTTGCTCAAAGCCCAAACGAAACCGATTTTGACGGCGGAATCGGGCAGAGAATTGCTCAAATTTTCATATTGAATTTTTCCTAAAGAGTTGAAAATTAAGCGTCCGAATTCGCCTGCCGAAGAAACAAAAATTTCATTATCGCTTGTTTGGAGATAGTCATAAATAACGCCTTTTTTATCGGAGGGGTGCTCTTTCCACTTCACGCCGTCATATTCCATGAATCCGTCGCCGACCCCAAAGTACATGATTCCGCGCCTGTCTTGCCAAGCGGACATGATTTGCGGTTTACTTTTGTATTCTTTCGGCGAATAGTAACGCACCAAAGCTTGCCCTTGTTCTTGTCCAAAAAGTACGGTGCAAAAAGTCAGCAGTAATAGAATCAGGATAGTGAATTTCATTCAAAACATTTTTTTTTGTCAATACATTTAACGACTAAATTTACATCGGTATTGCGAATTTTCAAATGAAATAAACTACAAATACATTACCAATTTGCAATTATCGTATCCTTCATAAAGTTTTTTGATTTTTGACGGGGTAAAAAAAAAAATTTTGTGAAATTTTTAATGTGCAAACTAATCTTTTTTGCTGAAAACTTACTTCTGATTTTTTCTTGTTTTTCACTTTCATCATGAGGTGAAATTGATGTCAAAACGCAGTGATTCGGCTCCGCTCATTTTGCTCATGGCATCTTTTAAAAAAAAAAATTATCTTTGCGCTTTGTCTGATTTGTTTAATTTTTATCTTCAACTTTGTCATGACACAAATTGCAATCCCCGACAACAGTACTCGTGCGAATACGGCAATTATAAGCCTTAAACTCACCGGTGCAAGTTATTTTCTTTTTGCACTGAGCGTTTTTTGGATTAGTTTTGAGGCGAGGAAGCTTCAAATTTCCAAAAATTCAAGCCTTTATGAAACACTTACCGCAGATTTCATCGAAAATGAGCCTCTTCCGTTTGTCGTCATGGCTGCCCTCACGTTGTTGGCAGGTTTTATGCACATTGCAACAAGTTATTTTTTTATCAAATGGTTTCGCAGAGCATATTCAAACTTGCACAAAGCGGGAATTGTGAAAGAATACACTGACGGTTGGGCGGTCGCTTTTTGGTTTATTCCGTTTTTGAACCTCTTGCGCCCGTATCAAATGATGCGTGAAATGTTTTACAATACGGCGGATTTTTTGAAAAAAAACGGCGTTGCTACAGCTCAACTGCCCGACCCGATTATTGCCCGAACATGGTGGATTTGGTTTATACTCTGCACTGTCGGCATAAGTTTTGTTGATAAAATCCTCGAATTGTCAGAGATGAATATTACTTTTTCTGAGGAATACCTTATTCAAGGCATATCAACGCTTTTTACTTGCATTGCCGCTTTTTATGCTGTTTTGACTGTGCAGGAACTGTTTAAAGCGGAGGAAAAAATCATGTCAATCATTGCCGAAGCAGAACCGGAGGCGGATTATTCTTAAAATCAATCTTTTATGAAAATTTCGGCGGGTAAAAACTAATTTTTGTCGAAAATTTTTCGATAAAATCGAAATTATTGCTACCTTGCGGCACGTTTCGAAACACTCTTAATTTTATACAAAATGTCAAAAGTAACAGTTGTTGGTGCCGGTAACGTAGGCGCAACTTGTGCGGATATTCTTGCTTACCGCGAGATTGCTAATGAAGTCGTGTTGATTGACATCAAAGAAGGCGTTGCAGAAGGCAAGTCTTTGGACATTCGTCAAAAAGCTCCGATTGATTTATACGACACAAGAGCCATCGGCGCAACCAATGATTATTCAAAAACGGCAAATTCTGACGTTGTTGTCATCACTTCCGGTCTGCCGCGCAAACCGGGAATGAGCCGCGACGACCTTATCGCTACTAACGCGCAAATCGTACGCAGCGTAACGGAAAGCGTCATCAAATATTCCCCCGATGCAATTATTATTGTGGTTTCAAACCCGCTCGACGTAATGACTTATGCGGCGCACATCACGTCAAAAAAATCACGCACCAAAGTCATGGGTATGGCGGGAATCCTTGATACGGCACGCTATCGCGCATTTCTTGCCGAAGAATTGAACGTTTCTCCCAAAGATATTCAAGCGATGATTCTCGGCGGACACGGCGACACAATGGTGCCCCTCCCGCGCTACACAACCGTTGCCGGTATTCCGATAACCGAATTGGTCAGCGACGAAAAATTAGATGCTATCATCAAAAGAACCATCAACGGCGGCGGCGAGTTAGTCAAATTAATGGGCACTTCCGCTTGGTATGCACCCGGTTCGGCAGCCGCTCAAATGGTTGAAGCGATTATCAAAGACCAAAAAAGAGTGTTCCCCGTGTGTATGCAGTTGACGGGCGAATACGGCATCGATAATTGCTATTTAGGCGTGCCGGTTATTTTGGGTAAAAACGGTATTGAGCGCGTCATCGAATTGAAATTGAATGATGCCGAAAAAGCACTTCTCGACACTTCACGCAAACACGTGAAAGATGTCATGGACGCTTTTGACCGCATTTCTACCGCAACAGCTTAATTTTGCACCGCAGTACAGTTGTTCGAAAGTCGTCAAAAACGTTTTTCGGGCAACTGTTTTTTTATGCCCTAATTGTAAGTATTTAGCCGGTTTGCCCAAAATGCAGCGCAAGCTTTAGCTTGCGACCTTATATTCGCTTGTTCCAAGATACCTTCCTTCAAATCCGCAAGCTAAAGCTCGCGGTACACTCCGGCTAAACAATTTCCCCTAATTTTAAAAAAAATGCCGATTTTTCAACATAAAATTTTGCCTTTTGTTTTTTTGATTCTTTTTTTGACTTTTTTGCTGCATTCCTGCGCTTATACCGATTTTTTTGAGCAAAAAAAGCATGAAACTGCCTATTTTAAAAGAAAAAATTTAGAGGCTGCGGGGGTTTTGCTCATCAATCAAAAAAGTATTTTGCCGCTCAAAAATATAAATCAAAATTTTGTCTTTCTTCAAAAAAAACAATTTCCGCATTTTGACAGCCTTTTTTCCTTTTATGCGCAAACCAAAAGCAGAACAAGCGAACGGTCGACTTTTATTTACCTTGCGGACGAAAATGACAGCAGTCAAATTCAATTTGATGAAAATGAAGTTCAAAAAATTTATGTTTTTTTAGGAAAAAAAGAAAATATTGCCCGTTTTTTGAAAAAAAATCCCCTTCCCGATGCCTTGCTTTTTTTGCCCGAAAACAGTCCCGAAAGTCAAGAAATTGCCGCGCAAATGCTTTTCGGCGGACTTCCGATAACGGGTGAAATGACCGAAAATTTGCCCTTTTTGCCGAATCAAAAGCAGGCTTTTTTTACCCCAAAAATTCGTTTTTCCTACTCCTCGCCCGCAGAAGGCGGTATGTCGGATGTGTACGAAAATAAAATTAACGCCCTCACACAGCTTGCGCTCGACGAAAAGGCAACGCCGGGGGCACAAATTTTGATTGCGCGAAAAGGTGAAGTGCTTTTTATGAAATCCTACGGCAGGCACACGTATGACAGCAATGCCGCAATTTGCCAAAACAAAGACCTTTACGACCTCGCTTCCGTGAGCAAAATTTTGACCGCGCTGCCTGCTTTGATGCACTTACACGGGGAAGGAAAATTTTTTACGGAGGCAAAAGTTGAAGATTATTTGCCCGAAATGCGTCATTCGGACATCGGCGGAGTGCGTTTTCGCGATTTACTCGCGCATCATGCCGGAATTCCCGCTTCTGCCGGTTTTTGGGTGAAAGATTTGTTGCTCAAAAAACGCAATAATGCTTTTGTTGCCGACAAAAAAAGTGAAAAGTTTCCGACAGAAATTTACAATAAAACATATATACGAAAAAATTATTATCGCGAACGTTTATTGGAAGGTTTAAAAAAAGTTCGCTTAGCGCAAAAAAATTGTTTTCTTTATACTGACGTGGGTTTTTGGCTTCTGCCTGCCGTCACGGAGCGCATCACGGGGGAAGAATACGGGGCGTTTTTGCAAAAAAATTTGTATGAAAAACTCGGCACGAAACGCCTGCTTTTTAATCCCTTAAAAAAATATTCGAAAACTGAAATCGTCCCTACGGAGCATGAAAAGCACTTTTTCGGCGGATTGCTTCACGGAAATGTGCATGACCCTGTTGCGGCTTTGATGGAAGGAGAGGCGGCACACGCAGGGCTTTTCGGCAACGCACACGACACGGCGGTTTTAATGCAAATGTACCTAAACGGCGGCACTTACGGCGGTGAACGATTTTTTCCGGCAAAAACATTGGCAGAATTTACGGCTTGCGCCTATTGTGCGGAAAATAATCACCGCGGACTTGGGTTTGACCGCCCAAAATTGGACAGCATAAAACACACGGCGGAAGGAATTTCGGAGGAAAGTTTCGGGCATTTGGGTTTCACGGGCAATTACGTTTGGGCGGATAAAGAGCATGATTTAATTTACGTTTTTCTTTCCAACCGAGTTTATCCGTCTCAAAAAAACAACAAATTATCCGCTTTGCGCACTCGCCTTCACATTCAAGAGGCGATTTGTGAATGGCTTGCGGCAAATCCGTAGAAAATTAACCGTTAAAATTTTAGGCTTGAAGTGCCTTTAAACCAAAACTTTACAAGATTTTTTAGGTATAACAATTTTTAAGCCTCAAAATTTGGAAAGCAAAATTTTTCAATTTTGATTTGCGTGTTTGTTTAAATTTTGCACATTTTGTTGCCTGACCGTCTGCACAAACAAACATCTGTGAAACAATGTTTTATGTGCTTTTGGGAAGTAATGAATAATCGTGTTTGTGTTTTTTTAACAATTTGCAAAAATTTTAAGTGCGGAATATTACTTTGATAAAAAAAGTAAATTTTTATTTTTGGCAATTAAATTGTAATTTTGTCAGAATAGTTTTTAATTTGCGCTTAATCAAAAAAACTTTTTATGCAAGCCTTTCTCACGGTTGACGGTCTTATCAGTTTGCTGACCCTTACAATTCTCGAAATTGTTTTGGGAATTGACAATATCATTTTCATCAGTATTATTGCCGACAAATTGCCCGCCGAAGAGCAAGGCAAAGCTCGTTCATTGGGAATCGGCTTGGCACTTTTGGTGCGCATTGCTCTGCTTTTCGGTATCACTTGGATTGTAGGACTGAAAGCCGACCTTTTTACCCTTTTTAATGTCGGTTTCAGCGGCAGAGATTTAATTTTGCTTTTCGGCGGTTTGTTTTTAATGGCTAAAAGTACGTCCGAAATTCACGCAAAAATCGAAGGCGAGGAGGAGCACGGACCGAAATCCAAAGCCACAAGCCTCACTTCGGCTATCATTCAAATTGTTTTGATAGATATAATTTTCTCTTTCGATTCAATTTTAACGGCAGTCGGTTTGGTCAAAGAAGTTGAAATTATGATTGTTGCCGTCATCATTTCTTTGGGTGTTATGTTAATCTTTATTAAATCAGTCAGCGATTTTATCAATAAAAACCCTACTTTGAAGATGCTTGCCTTGTCGTTTTTGATAATGATAGGTTTGCTGTTGGTCGGCGAAGCATTGGATATGCACGCAAGCCCGAGTGTACCGCGAGCTTTTAGCTTGCGATTTACGGTGTTAGGTTTGAAAGCTGACTGCTTGCGATACAATATTTTATAAACCGCCTCAATAGTTACGGATTTATGTAATTATTTGGCTTTTTGACGAAATATTATACTGTATGCAATCAGCTTGGGCTTCAAAAGAGCTAAATTTAGCCGGCAAGATGCCGGCGATACTATCTCAGTTACGGATTTATTACCCTAAAATAAAAAAAAATGATGAAAAGTAAAAATTTCCTGACAAAACACTCTTTGATGAGGGGGTTTCATTGTTTTTTGCTCATTTTGTTCCTTGCAGCGTGCAGCTCAAAAAAGGACGAAAAAATTACCCCGCCCGAAGAAAATAAGCCCGAAACTTGGATTTTTAACGGTAAAATTATCGGAAAACACAACGACACGGGAATGGCTTTTGCGATGCCTGCCG
>JBPOJO010000462.1:0-4445 GCA_052033485.1 Bacteroidota bacterium
TAATTTTCACCAAATCGTCTGCCGGCGGCAACGTAAGTGTAGAACCACTTTCGGGTGAAATATCAAGGCTGTCAAAGGACAAATGAAGCGAATCCGGTTTTGTGGTTTGCCCGAACGCCGTCTGAAAAATGAAAAGGCAAGTCAAGAATGTTGCAAACAGTTTCATAAGAAGATTGATTTAACGCCGCAAAGGTAAATACGTCAATTTCTTTTTTGCAAAATTTGTGTGGTTATTTTTTGTTAAATAAAAACCCTTGTCATAAAGCCGACATTTCCCAAACCAAATTAAATTTTGTCTCTTTCTGCTTGTATCTGCCAAAAAGCTGTTAAAATAGCTAAAATAAGCATATTTTTCAGTTCAAGAATTTATGTTTTAAAATAATGTTTCTAAATGTCCATAAATAGCAAAATAAAAAAAGGTTGTGGGAAATGTCGGTAAAAAAATAGCCTTAAAAATATTACTTGCCGATGATTCCATGTTGTAAAAAAAGTTTGAAAAAAAGTTAATATATTCTTAATCCGTTGATTTAAACATCATCAAGTTGATTATGGTTGCCTCCGTTAATCAAAGACTACCTAAAAAAATAAAAAATTTCTTTAATATTGTCATAATTTTTAAAAACAGCTTTTATTTGATAAATTTTTGCACCTGTTTCTCCAAAAAAATCATTGTCAGTGTAACTTTCAAACAAATAGTCTATAATCTCATCAATAGTCAGACTTTTTTTGTAGCAAAATTTAAAATCTGCAAGAACTTGAATGCCTCTGTAGAAAGGGTGAAATCCAAAAATGTATAATTTTTTTACAAAACTAACCCTTTCTACTTCAAAAAGTCTCCCTTTTGAGTCAAGTAAAAAGCAATCTTTAAAAACATTTTTTTCAAGAGCTTCCTGTGTTGTATGTTGAATAACTGAATAGCTTTCAAAAAAAAATGGAATTTTGGCACCTTTTTTAAGGATTATTGCCGGGAAAATTGGTAGCATTACTATTTTTTTTTAATTGAAAATTTATTAATGTTGGTACTCTGCCGCTTCCCGAAAATACACTCAACTTGATATAGTTTGGGGTTGTTAACCACATTCGTATCGGTAAGGAAAACGGAGGCAATCCCAAATATTGCGCATTGTGTCCTGCTCTCATGTGCATACTTTGACTGCTAAACAACTTTAAATTCCACGGTTGATTTGCCAACCATTCTAAGCCATTCTTTTTTGCAAACGACTGTGATATAGCCCAATGGTGCAAAGGTTGATTGGCTTTAGCATAGCCTCTTTTAAGCATCCATGTTCTTGTTGCACTCCAACTATGGGCACCCAACTTCCAAGTTCCGCGTACCAAACCTACTGCCAATGATTTAATTAAAGCAATATCAGAAATTGCCATTACAGAATAAAAGCTTGCCCAAAAGTAGTTTTCGTCATTGTATTCTTTTAAGGCATGCCTCCCTGCTCCCCAAATAGGTATTATACTCTCTGACAATGGAATTTCTTCAGATTGAACAGACTGTTCTTCTGCGTGTTGTTGATTTGTTGATTTGTTTTTCCCTTTTTTCTGCCTTTTATCATTGTCATCATCATCTTTTTCACACATCGGCACTTCATCTTGCTGATTGCCGGAATACCCAAAATGATAACCTGTACCCTGCGCATTGCCCATTGCTTGGGCGATTCTGTCGGTGGTTTTCTTATCAATTTCTTCAAAGGAAGGCGGCTCTTTTTTACTTTCTTCACTTGCAAGCCCCGTCGGGTCATTAAAAGAAACCGGGTTATTCAGCGCGAAAACAAAAACAGAAATATCAGGCGTAGATTCTGCCAAAGCATCTACCCCCCAAAGCCGCCCTACCTGCGCATCTACGGGACGAAAAGCTGTCTCAAGCCACTCTAAGTCAAAGGACGTTTCACGCTCACTGCCGGCGTTAGATTGATAACGATTCTCTCCGGTGTTTTGTTGTGTTTGGAGGTCGGTTTATTCATCTTTTAGTTCAAATAAGCTACTTAAAAAAAGAGTAAATGATTTTGCAATGAAGTGCAGGTTTCTTACATCATCATCATCATCTTCAATTTCTTTATATTTCTCTTCGCGTTCATGGTCCCAGAAATATACATAACCTTTATCTTTGCCGTTGCAAGAAATACATATTAGATTTCCTCCGTCATCACACGCAATTGGAAGCATCCTATTAGGCATTCGTTTATTATTTATTTTAAACGTTTGAATTTCTTCCTCTAAGTCATATACACAATTGGCTTTTATAGCAAAAAAATAATGTATGTGCGATGTAGATGTAAGAGGTTGAAAAGCAGAAAGTAGCCGGTAAGCAATGTTTCTGTCTTTAAAGTAAAAACAAGATGGTTCGCAATATCCACCATTGAACGAAAGTAGGTGTTTCCTATATTCAATAGGCAAATTTAGGTTATACTTTCGTTCAAACTTAGATATATCATCTTCATTTAAACTGTCTTCCGTATCAAAAAAAGTTTGTTTGTTCATTTATTTAGCGTCTTAAAACCCAATTTGATTTAGTATCCAAACTACATATCCGCCTGTATGTCCTGTTTTGGAATGAATTTTTTTTTCAACAAGTTGCATTCTGCCGTAATCTTGGTGGTGATGCCATGTATATCCTTTCGGCGTTTTAGAATACCCTGTCCTTGCATTTGCTCTTTTTTCATCAACTAACCGAGATAAAAAACTTGGGTTAATCTTTACGACTTAAGATTCAAAAGAAATTCATTAAAAGATTTTGCTACTATATTTAAGTTTCTAAAGTCATCGTCGTCATTTCCTGACTTATGCTTAACCTCCCTTTCGTGGTCCCAAAAGTATATGTAACCTTTATCTATGCCTCTACATGAGATACAAAACAAATTTCCCATAGAATCACCTGCAAAAGGGAGGATTCTTTCCTGTAGCCGTTTGACTTGGATTTTATATACTTCAAACTTCAAAGCAAGGTTGTCAAATTCACCATCATAAATAGCAAAAAAATACCTCACATCAGTTGCATCTAATCGTCGAAAACCAAGCCAATTTCGTTGATAAAAATAGCAAACATTGGGTTCACATCTTCCCCCATTAAATTTTAACAGGTGCTCACTGTATTCTTTGGGTAAGCGAAAGTTAACACTTTGCTCAAATGCGAGTATTTGATTTTCTGTTAAACTTTTTTCGACCTCAAGGAAATTAACCATAAAAAATTATTTTATTAAAATAAACGCCAAATTTTGTATCCGCCTGTGTGTGCTGTTTTTTCATGAATACTTTCAAGCACAAGTTGCATTCTGCCATAATCTTGATGATGATGCCAAACATAGCCCTTTGGTGTAACAGTATACCCGGCAATTTTATTAGCAGCATTTACATCTCCAATCCTAAAAAAATTAGGACTTATCACAACATCATTTTTACCGCCCTGATATAAGTAAGTCGAAAAATCAGGAAACCCATAGTCATCAAAAGGCACTCCGGTAACAGGATGTCTTTGTCCGGCTAATTTGAAGTTTCGTACGACTATACCCCAAAATGGGTGTATAGCTGCAAGCGCAAAAATTGATTTTTGCTTCAGTAGATACAAAATACCAATACCTGTTCCGACAGCATCAACAACGTCCTTTTCGTGCGATTTCACCTTATTTTTCAAAGGTTTATGCAAATCTTTATGCGGGCTTCGGATTTCTTTGAGAATATCCAAAAACGGACTGTCATCATTTATTTCCTCCTCCCTTTCTCCGTTAATAACGACCTCATCTAAAAACAACGTTTTTTTACTGAAACCTTGATTGGGAGCTTCATAAGGTGCATAAGGGGGAGTATTTCTACGATTGCCCCAATTTTTATATAAACCGAATTGATTTTGTGGGTTAAAAAAACCATCATTTTTGTTACCTTGTTGCTTACGTGGAGCTTTGGGGCTTTGTGCAACCGATTCTTGTCCATCAGACGGTGAAGAGGCAGAAGAGCCTTCTTCAACACAATTCTTGCATACAGCTCCGCCTCCTTCAATAGCCATCAGCCCTGTCGGGTCATTAAAAGAAACCGGGTTATTCAGCGCGAAAGCCATCGGGGATATGCCCTGTGTCAGCAACGCGAGGGCATCTACTCCCCAAAGTCGCCCGACCTGTGCATCTACGGGACGAAAAGCCGTCTCAAGCCACTCTAAATCAAAGGACGTTTCACGCTCACTGCCGGCGTTGGATTGATAACGATTCTCTCCGGAGTTTTGTTGTGTTTGGAGGTCATTTTCTTCGATGCCGGTGAGGTTTAAGCCCCACGGGTCGTAGTGATTCTCTTGGAAAACGACCGGCGCGACGCGCTGAACGCGGCTCAGGTAATTTTTTCTTTATATCATCTCAAATCCGGTATTTTTAATAACTTTCCAAAATCAGTTTTCCAAATATCAAGTTCGAATAGATTTTCACAACTATCTACATTTAAAGAAGCAATTA
>JBPOJO010000736.1:0-2595 GCA_052033485.1 Bacteroidota bacterium
ATCAACCCGAATTTGATAAATTAAGCCCGAATTACGTCCGAATACACGCAAAAGACACATCCGACGCTTTTGAATTGCGCCTTTGGCGTTGGTTTGAAAGTAATGATTTGTTGTGTCGAAAAAAAATTATTCTTAAAAACGGTCAAAAATACGATTCCTTAACTTTTTATTATGCCAATTCTTTCGGTAAAACCAATCCGATTTCTCTGACACGACGCTCCTTATTTCCCGACGAGGAAATGCAAAAAATATTGAACGGTTTTGAGAGCAAAATTATAAAAACCGGCAAAGCTGAAAAAAGGGAAGACGCGGGCAAGCTCTTCGTCGGAAATTTCAGACGTTTTTTTAAATTATCCGCCGAAGGACACAACATTGAAGTCGGTTTTTTGCTCAATCCCGACACCGAAAAAGAAGAGTTTTTGAAAATTTTTGCCCTCGTTCCCGTTAAACGATTTTTCGTCATTGAAGAAAAACTTGCCGAAGAAAATTTCGCCGAATAGCGAAAAGTATCGGCTTTTCAAATATTTTTGCGCAAATTTTAACACAGCTACAGCAATGGATTCCTTGCCAAAAGACAATGATGTCAATTCGGAAAATCGCAAAGCAGACCACATTTCTCTCGCATTTCGCTCGCAGGTGAAATTGCGCGAATTGGACAGCCGTTTTTCTTATGAGCCTTTTCTCGCCGCGCACCCCGATAATTCACTCGTGCCGTTTTCTTTTGCGGGGAAAAAAATGAACTACCCGATTTGGGTGAGCAGTATGACAGGCGGAACAGAAAAAGCCAATAAAATTAATAAAAATTTAGCTAAAATTTGCGGAGAATTTGGATTCGGTATGGGTTTAGGCTCCTGCCGTTCAATTCTTTTTGAGAACACGCGACTTGATGATTTTGCCGTCAGAAATGAAATCGGCGATGATTTTCCGCTTTACGCAAATATCGGAATTGCACAAGCCGATGAGCTATGCAGGGAAAAAAGTTTGGATAAAATTTTTGAATTATTAACTAAAACTCAAACTGACGGCATTATTTTGCACGTCAATCCGATGCAAGAATGGCTGCAACCCGAAGGCGACCGTTTTCTCAGACCGCCTTTGGAAACAATTTCGGAAATTTGCGCGTGGGCAAAAGGAAATTTGCGCATTATTGTCAAAGAAGTCGGGCAAGGTTTCGGCAAAGAAAGTATGCGCGCTTTGATGCAACTGCCTCTGCAAGCGATTGATTTTGCGGCAAGCGGCGGCACAAATTTCGCGCTTTTGGAGATTTTGCGCTCGAGCGCGGAAGATGCAGAAATGTACAAAGCCTTTACACAAATCGGTCATTCCGCAGCAGAAATGGTCAATTTCGCCAATGAATTAACGGAAGAATTAAAAGAAAAAGCTGTTTGCAGAGAAATTATTGTTTCGGGCGGCATCGCAACTTGCCTCGACGGATTTTATTGTGTCGAAAAGTTGATACTGCCCGCCGTTTTTGGACAGGCATCGCAATTTTTGAAATATGCGGAGGATATTGAAAAATTAAGAGTTTTTGCACACGCACAAGCCGAAAGTTATCAAACGGCAAAGGCATTTTTAAAAGTGAAATCATAATTTTTTTTTAACAATGTTAATATTTAACTCCCCTCAATTTTTCATCACAGCAAAAATGACGATACGTTTTTATGTTTTTGTGTTGTCGGCATTTTTTGCACTCTTATTTTTTTCTTGCACTTCCTCAAAAGTTTTGCATTATTCGGCAGGGGAGGCAATTTGCAACACTTCCGACAGGTCAATTCATTACGATTCGCTTGTTTTTGAGCATTTGAAGGACAATGACACCGGCGGTTGTTATGCAATTTTGAAAGAAAAATTTTCTTCGCGCTGTCTTCGCGCTGCGAAAAATTTCAGGTTGTACGGGCTGCTCGGAAAGTATTTTACCGAAAATAATTCCGAAAAAAAACTCGCTTTGCGCCTTAAAATCAGCAATATATGCAACATTCATGCTTTGGAAATTGCTGATTTCGCCGCAACGATTCAATGCGAAAAAGCGCGAATCAACGAAACTTTTGAACACTTGGAAGGTGAAAAAAACAAAAGTCTTGCCCGCGCAACCGTTGCCTCTATCATTATCGGCGGTGTTGCGGGTACTTTGGCTTCCGTCTTAAACTTGGCGGGAATTGATAATGAAACAGAGCAAGGAATCAACATTACGGGGGCGGTTATCGGCACATATTTGGGTTTTAAATCTTTTAAGGTGAAGAAAAAAATCATTTTTAAGCACAATCATAATGAACTTCGCGAAGTTTGGGAGCAGCCTGCCTCTTCCGAGTTCATTCCTTTGAGTGTTTATGTTTTCTTAACAACGCCGTTTTTGTACCAAAATAATCTCACGACGGGACTTGAATACCTTAAAAATCAATGGATTATAAAAGGTTTTACGGAAAACAAAAAGCGTAATGATTTAATTTTCGGAGAGGGCGGAGAATATGACAGCGACGCGCTCGAAACGCGCTTGCAAATGCTTGATACCTTTGACGGTGAAATCAGAATCATGCAATATGACCTGAAAAGGCTTATGCAAGAAATTATCTTGAATGAAAAATAATGTAACTATTT
>JBPOJO010000343.1:0-3588 GCA_052033485.1 Bacteroidota bacterium
AATATTAGCCTCTCCTTCAATATAAATGCTATTAAATGTTCCATTAACTATGCTGTCAATGAAATTCCCCTGTCCGGGTAATGCAGCATCAGGATTTATGAAAATATTAGCAAATGAATCTGCTGAACCTTTAAACTGACCTGATTCGAACTTTTCACCACCGGGAGCTTTGAATGTTCCTACACTACCCGTTTCCGAAAAACTTTCAGTTTGAATATTTCCTTCCTTATCCTTGAATTGATAATCTTTAGTAAGTTCAATATTATAAGTTGTTTCGGAATTAACAAGAGTTCTCAAATATTCGAAGTTTTTGCTACCCTTTTCGTCTCCGTTAATTTTTACTTCACCATTACTCATTACTAATCTTCTACTTTCTTCTTGAGTAAGAGTTTTACGAAGCAAATTAAATTCTGTTTCAGATTTGGGGCGAACTGTTTCCCTCCCGTCCAAATCCACAAACTTCACAGGATTATTCCCCATGCTCACAAAAGGCGAAAAGCCCGCGTATTTCTCCGCCGGCGGGTCTAAGCTCCACCATCTCCCCAACTGCAAATCTAAGTTTCTTGCGCCGTGATTATTCCACATCAGCCTGTGTGTTTCGGTTTTTTCTTTGCCGTTGTATTGAAAACGAAACTCAGGGGTGGAATATTGTGTGTGCAGGTCAGTTTCTTCGATGCCTTTGAGGTTTAAACCGAAAGGGTCAAAATGATTCTCTTGGAAAACGACCGGCGAGAGACGCTGAACGCGGAAATTGTCGAAATTGGCATATGTCGCATGTTGCGTTTTTTCAGCGATATCATATAGGCACAAATTCTATTTCAGTCACTAAGGTCGTATTTCAAATACAATTTGAAAGCCGTCAAATGTGAAACCGTATTTTCTTGTAACCATTAATCCGTCCGACCTAATTCTATAATTAAATCCGCTAAATTCGAAGTCCATAGAGTTTATAACCGGAATTTTCATTTTTCCAATTAAGGCTTCTCTTTTTGAAGTTCTAATCAAGTATTCAAAAACCTCGTGAGTTTTGCTGCCATGCCCGCGCTCAATGAAGCAGCCTAAGTATTGGTTTTCGTTCATCTTATCGAGAAAAATAAAGTGCGTATTATGCACATTCTCAAGTTTGTTTTTTGAGATATGTCGCTCTAAACTATCCGAAAAGACATAAGGTAGAACGTAGAGATGAGCAGAATCCGCTTGTGCAATCAAACCGCTACTTCTGATAATTAGAAAGAAAAATGTGATAAGAAAAGTTTTCATCTCCGACCTCCCGATATTTCGAGTGCATCACGACCAAAATTAAATGAACCATCATTTCTTCCGTATCCACCCGAGCAACCCCATCTTTTTCTCCCATCATTCATCACCTACCTTTGCGCGCAATCAATTTAAAAGCCCAAAGAACATGGAAAAGGAGAAAAAAATGTACGCCCTGATAGCGCAGCAAGAACAATCAGGCGAAACAGTCAAAGCATTTGCTCAAAAACACGGTATTTCGTGCCCGACTTGGTATAAGTGGCGAAAAAAATACCGGCGGGGCGGAGCGGATTGCGATGTTTTACGGTTTTTTCGCGACTTGTAAAAATTACGATATTAATCCCGAAAAGTGGTTAGTTTATGTTATCAACCACATTCAGGACACCAAAATGTCCGAACTCAAAAATTTACTCCCCAAGTTTTTTGATAAAAATCTGCTCATTTAAATTGCAACTTCCGCTGTAAACAATTTTTGTTGCTTGGAAAGATGGGGTTGTTCGGGCGGATACTTTGCGTGAATCGCTTACTGATTTTCAACTTTTCTGATTTCACGTTCGATAAAAAAAGTATAAAAATATTCTGCATCTAAAATATAACCGTTGACAACCGAGCGTATTTTACCGTTTTTCATTATTATCATCGTTGGTGCTCCCAAAAAATTTAAGTTTTTGTAAAACTTTTTGTCACTCGAATACCAAAAATGCAGATTATTCAATTCTTTGATGAGTTTGTTTTCATGCACAGCGAACTCGTAAGAATCGAGTTTTCCGTCATTTAAAGCGACAAAAACAGTACTTGTATCCGATTTAAAAACGTCACTCTCAGATAGATTTTGCATGTGCCTCAAAAGTTTTTTACAGTAGCCACATTTTGAATTCCAAACCCCAATAACAAGAATTTTGTCTTTCAAAGAAAGTTGCGAAGTCGTATCGAAACGCAACAATTCTGCATCAACTAATGAGTTTTTTAATTCGCTGTCTTTCCTGTTTGCATTAATTTCCCAAATATAAAACGGAAACATAAAAAAAAATCCTGCCAATATACCCAAAACAGTCGCGAACCAAAGTACTTTAAAAGACTTTGATTTTGAAGTTTTTATCAGAAAAGGCAGCACCGTACCGATAATCAAAAAAGGTATATGAATAAAAATTTCATAAACGTCGGAAAAGTTCTCAAACGTCGGAAAATGCAAGAGAGTCATCAACAATAAGGAACCGGCGGAAGCACCCAAAATCGGTTTGAGAGAACGATTTTTTTCCCGCAAGAACCATAAAAAGCTAATTAGACAAATACCGAGCATTTCTGCCGTGAAGACCAAAGAATATGCTTGAAGAATTCTTGATAAAATGATGACCGCAGTGTACAGCAGAGCAGCAACGGCAATTTGAATATTAGCTTTCATGTTGCAAAAATTTTAGTAACAACTTCCGTTGCAGCTTTTACTTAAAAGCCAACCGCATCCCAATGAGGATGTTATACCACAACGCCCTGAAACGCATGTCGACCTGCTTCCACACCAAGAGTCGCTAAGGTTACACTCACACTCAACATTATCAATAGGAAAATCAGGGTTAAACTTCTGATTCTGAAGATTAAAATCATAGTCATCTAACGCAGTCGCTATTTTCCCCAATTGTTCATAACTAAACAACTTTAGTCCTCGTTCTTTCAACAAACTTTCAATAATCAAAGCCTCATTCTGATAATAAGAACTTTCGATATAAAGTTCCGGCGAAACAAACGCTTTTAAATCGGAAATATATGCTCTTTGCTCAGGTGTCCAATGAGAGAATGACAAAAACTTATCAAATCGCACATGTAAAACTGCCGCTTTTTCTTTTGCGCTAAGAGAAGCAAACAATTTTCTTTTGTCATGATTATTTGAGATTGTATTGTGTAATGAATAAGCATTGCGCTCAGACGGTAAGATTTCTGCTTCACGCATATTACATGCAGCAAAATTAAGAAACAAGATGAGGACTACCGCAAAAACTTTGTTTTTTTTCATTTGAAATGAAACTTTTGAGTTTTAAAAACGTTTAAAGAAAATTTCATTTTCATGACGGCACAAAAGTAAAAGTAGAAGCAAAAGAGTGCAAATTTTTATCATTAAAAAATAGTAATCAAAAGTTAAAAAAGTAATTACCTGAAATCTTAAACATACTGTACATTATTTTCCTCTGCCCTTATAATTGTGTTTTCTCAAACAAGGTCAGCAGTTGATGTTTTTTTTCAAAATCATTCAAAATCCAACTCAATAGGTGCAAAAATAGGATTAGAAGTCAAATTTGCTTTACCTTTTCCTTGGTTTTGTTATTCTGCTTCAACATT
>JBPOJO010000143.1:0-5617 GCA_052033485.1 Bacteroidota bacterium
TTAACGGAGCTTTAACAACGTTTTTTCTGCAATTTCTGTCAAAATTACTCCGCTAAATTGGGCAAGTACATGAAAAATTAATTACACTTAAATAATGCCGTTAGGCATAAAATCTTTGTAGAAAATATCCGCTAAGATATGAAAAACGCCGGTAGGCGTGAAATCTTCGGGGAATATCCGCAAGCGAAACCTATATTTCACGCCTAAAGGCGTTTGAAGTCAACTGTGAGCTGTTTTTCTACAAAGATGACAAGCCTAAAGGCTTTAAATTGCTAAACAATATTAGAAAGCAAGCAAAATTTTATTTGGTTTGTCCAATCGAAATAAAACTTTTCGGACACACTCGTCAACAAGCGACTGTAAGGTCGCAAGCTAAAGCTCGCGGCACAATTTTTAACAAGCCGGCTAAATAGTTACGTTCAGAATAACTTCAGAAAAAAAAGCACTGTTTTTTGCATAACTAAAAAAATAGTTTTAATTTTGCCGCCGATACTTTGAAATGAACGTAAGCTTTTAGCCCGCTTGTACCGCAAGTTATCAGCTTGCGATAATAAGGCTTGAGTTAAACACTTACAATAAACTTATTCTCCTCCTAACAATTTCAATTTTTGAATCATGAAGGATTGCCTGATGCTGATTGCAGTCATTTTTTTTGCTTTTAATGCCTTTGCGCGACAAGAAAAAAATGTTTTTTATGCCATAAAAATCGAACAAAGAGAACTTTTGGATTCCCTGAAAAGCCTTCTTCTGCGTCAACACGTGAAGCCGGAAGAGGCAAAATTAATTTCGGAAAAATTGCAGGAAAAATTTGACAAACGCACCTACGCGCCTTATACGGCAAATAAAATTGAATTTATTGAGGCTTTATCGCTTGATTTACAACAGATTGCCAAAAATCCGTCTTTTCGTCTCAGCTATACCGGCAATATTTATTATCAGCGTTGGATATATCCGAGCTATACTTTTAAATTGCCGCTGCCGCGAACCGACACAACAGGAACGCTTTTTTTGGAAAGACCGCTTTCATTTTTCTCCCCCGCCGACTACGACTTGCGTCCGAAAGGGCGCGTGCCGGCATACCTATACGGAAAGGAATTTCAGGAAAAAATGCAGGCAGATATGTTTTCTTATGCCGTGCAAATTTTCGGCGTGCAGGCGGACAAATTGAATTTTAGTCAATACCAAGAATCGCCCGAAAAAGTGCCGAATGCTATTATTGTGAATAAAAAATGGCTGCGAAAATATCATTTAACCGATTGGAACGGCACATATTTCTTGCCTTACCGACAATGGGCGTATGAAATTTGGGACACGGAAAGGCATCGCCCTTTTGAATATTTGCAAAAAAAAGGCAAAAAAACACTTTTTGCCAAAATGACCGAACTCAAACAAAATTTTCGCAATAACGGCTTCGGCGAACTGCGAAATGAGGAAGGCGGAATCGCTTATTTGCGCATCAACGCATGGGCTGAACGTGCCTACAGCGACAAAAATTTCATCTTTTCGGCTATGGCTTATTTGGCTCAAAATCAAGCGATTATCATTGATTTGCGGCAATGTCATGAGGGCGGTTTGAGTGTTTTGCCGGAATTTTGTGCGTATTTTTTGGAAAAAGGAAAATGCGTTTCTTTGGCAAATATCGGCGGAAAAGAAATAAAAACATTGAAAAAACTCAAACGAAAAGCTCCTCGTTTGCTCTCTCAAAAAATCTACATTTTATCCGATTCCGGCACAAGTAATGCCTCCGATGTTTTGATTTATTTTTTAAAAAAATACAAAAATGCAACATTGGTAGGCACACATTTGAAACAGGAAGGCGCAATTTTTAACCGTTTTATGCTTGAAAAAAACCGAATTTATGCCGACATTCCCGTCGCAAAAATTGAATTGCCCGATAATAACTTTCCCGAACCGGATATTTTTGACACAAGCGATTCGCCCGAATCGGCAGCGAAAGTGCATTTTTTTAAACAAAAACTTGAAAAAACACACAATACACTCAGCCTGATTTACTACCGATATTTGACGGAGCTTGAAAACGGACGAAAAAACAGTCAAAATTCGCCCAAAGATTCCCTGCATTTTTATCAAGGAAATTTTTCTTACGGAAAAAAAATTATTTTGGAAAATCATGCCCTTTACCTCTGCGAACGCTCCGAAAAACGGCGTTTGTACTATTTTGAGGGCAGTTTTACGGCTGAAAATGCCTTTGCGCCCGCACTTCTTCCGACGGATTTTGCGCACCCTGCTGCCGGCATGCCGGCGCGAATCGGCTTCCTGCGATTTTTTTTCAACAAAAAAAGCGGGCGTTTTGATGCGGAAGTTACCTACACAAACGGCGAAAAAGACGTTTTAATTTCACGCTGATTTTTACATGCTTTACCAATTTTTTTCACTTCAATTTTTTCTTTTTTATGAAATTACGGCAGATAGTTGCGGCAGTTTTATGCCTTCTTGCAAACAGTGCTTTTGCACAAGAATATTCAAAAATTTTCGGCAAAGTGCTGGATAAGAACACTTTAGCTCCGCTCGAAATGGTCAATGTTTATCTCGGCAATAACGGCGCGGGAACGGTTACGAATAAAAACGGCGTTTTCGAAATTAAATTTCGTGCAACAAAAAACACCGAAAAATTGCATTTTTCGCACATCGGCTACATCACTGCGAGCTTTACAACGGAAGAATTGAGTAAAAAAGACAGTGTGTTAATTCTTTTGGACTCCGATGCTAAAATTTTGAGCGAAATCGTCATCAGAGGCGGAAAAGAGGAGCCGATTGAAAAAATTATGGCAAATGTTTTGGCTAAAATGCCCGAAAATTTTCCTTCCAAATACTATTCTTACACGGCTTTTTACCGCGAATATTTGACCGATTCTGACACCTGCCGACGACTGACCGAAGCGGCGGTTGAAGTCTGCGATGCTGTCGGTTATCAAGATAACAGGCAGGACACTCAATCCATGTTTATGCGCATTGAAGAGCTTAAAATAAGCTATGATTTCAGCAAATTTAAAAATATTAACGGAATACTTGATAAATCCTATCCCGAAAAGCACAACATTCTTCGCTCTCGGCTTTTACTTTTTGACCCCGAAAGAATGCTTGCCATGACATTTAACGTTGTCAAACAAGTTACGCAAGACGAACAATTATTGCATGAAATTTCTTTTTCGGGGCGAAATGTCGGTTTTGCCAAAATTGTGAACGGCACGATTTGGGTAAATGCCGAAAACTATGCCGTTGAACGAATTTCATTTAAGTATATCCCTGTTTTTCAGCCCGTTGCGCATATCAACAAGGGCGAAAAATACGGTTTTGCCGTTTATCCCGAATTGGAGGAAAACATCATTTTCAAAAATATTGAAGGAAAATATTACGTTGCCTACCAAAGCAAAAGGTGTCGCGAAATGTATGTTGAAAAAATTGAAGACTACGACGAGGTGGTATCCGAAACTTTTACGGAGATGCTCACCACTAAGATAGAAACCCAAAATCCGAATAAATTTCCCGATTCGAGCATTTATGACATTCAAAAAATGACTTTCAACCCTGCTTTTTGGCAAAATTACACCACGCCTGCCGATACGCCGGAGGATAAAAAACGGAAAGAAGATTTGCTTCGCATCAATGCGATAACGCCCGAAATGATTCGTTAAAGCCTATCAATCCTATACGTTTTAACGAACTTATAGGTTTGGTGTAAATTTTTGCGAAATATTTCCATGAATGTTTTGTTTATTCAAAAAAAAAGGCAAGTTTCGCAAAAATTGAAAAGAAGATAACAAAAAATACATGAGGCAGCCCGAAAAAATTTGGCGGCGCAAAGAAGACCCCGATGCGGCGGCTGTTTCGCGACTTTCATCTGCAATCAATGTCAGTACCTTCATTGCAAAATTGCTTTTGCTGCGCGGAATTGATGATTTTGATAAAGCCAAAAATTATTTTTGTCCGACATTGGAGTCGTGGAAAAACCCTTTTGATTTGCCCGACATGGGCATTGCAGTTGAAAGGGTAAAAAAAGCAATTGAGCGGCAAGAGAAAGTTTTTATCTTCGGCGATTACGATTCTGACGGGGTTTTTTCGGCTGCGATTGTGTATGATTATTTGAAAACTTTTTTTTCGGACGTATTTTATTGTTTGCCCGACCGTTTGAGTGAGGGCTATGGGCTTTCATTTCAAGCCGTAAAATTGGCTGCCGAAAAAAATTGCACCCTGATAATTGTTCTCGACAACGGAACAAACGCATTTGAGCAAATTTCTGTCGCTGTTCAAAACGGTGCCGATGTCATTGTGATAGACCATCATCAGCCGGAAGAAGACGCGGAGTTTCCGCCGTTTTATGCACTTGTCAACCCGAAAAGAGCGGATTGTAAGGATACTTTCAGTGATTTTTGTGCCGGCGGTTTGGCTTTAAAATTTGTTGACGCGCTTTCGGGGCGCAAAACGAAAGAAATTTTTGAGCGGTATTCCCCGTGGGCTGCTATTGCGACGGCGGCGGACATTGTTTTTATGACGGAAGAAAATCGCCTTTTGACGCATATCGGACTCCAATATCTCAATGAAAATGCGGGAACGGGTTTATCCGCTTTAATTGAGCTATGCGGAATGTATAAACCTTTGACTGTCAAGACAATCGTGCATCAACTTGTGCCGAAAATTAATGCTGCGGGCAGGGTCGCGAAAGCGGATACTGCCTTTGAATTATTGTTTGCGCAAACGGAAGAGGACGCAAAAATTTTGGCGCGCGAACTGTTAAAAATGAACACAGACCGCAAAGTTCACACGCGCAATGTGGTGGAGCAGGTGATTGAAAATGCTCGTTTGCAAAACGAAAATCCTTACGGGGTTGTGGTTGCGGGCAAAGCGTGGCATGTGGGCGTGGTCGGCATGGCTGCTTCGCGTTGTGCGGAGGCGTTTTGTTGCCCTGCGGTGGTCTTGTGTGAGAGTGAAGGAATGTTTGTCGGCTCGGTTCGCAGTCATGCGGGGATAGATTTGATAGAAGTTTTGCAAGCCTGCAAGGAATTTTTGCATAAGTTTGGCGGTCATAAATTTGCGGCAGGTGTGTCTTTAAAAATGGAAAATTTTGAGCAATTTAAGGCATCTTTTAATGAAGAATGTAAAAAACAATTCGGCAAAGAAATGCCTCAAAGTCGGATTGACATTGATGTTTTGATAGGTTTGAACGAACTTACGCCGAAAGCTTTGCAGGTGATTCGTCGTTTCGCACCCTTCGGACCTGAAAATATGCGACCTGTTTTTGAGGCGCGCAAGGTTCGGCTGCGGATTCCACCGACGATTTTGAATGAAAAACATTTTTTGCCTCAACTTGACCAAAACGGTGTTTTTCTTGAAGGGACAGGTTTTTTTATGGCGGGCAGGATAAAAGAAATCGGAACAGCCGAGTTTCTTGATGTTTGTTTTGTCATCAGCGGCGACGAAGGGGAGCCGGGGAAGCGATTTTTGCGTCTCGAAATTCGCGATTTCAGGTTGCATGTGGCGGAGAAATGAGGTTTGTCGGCGTGAGCTTTTTTTGTTTAAAAGGGGCAAGGGAAAAACAGTTTGTAAATAATTATTGAAAAATCGCAACTATTTAGCCGAAGTGTACCGCGAGCTTTAG
>JBPOJO010000522.1:0-5201 GCA_052033485.1 Bacteroidota bacterium
ATTTTTTGGGAAAAAAAATTTTCCCTTCACATCGCATCATTATCTCATCAAATTTCAAACGCTCGTTTTCAGCACTCATAAAACGCGCGAAAATGTTTAAAAAACAAATTGTCGGGCTTGAAAGCATGGAACAAAGTCTAAACTCTTGGAAAGGGCATATTTCACAAGTTGATTCTTACCATTTGTTTTTTCGGAAAATGAATAAATTGAAAACAATTATTCGTCGAATAGTTCGTAAACCCAATGGAGCGATACTGATTTTTAGCTGATGCAAAACTGCCCGTAAAGACGCGAATAACAGCAGAAAAAACGCATTTAAATTTACCGAAGCACGATTTTTTAGCGATTTCGTTCAATTAGCAAAGCAAGTCGCTTGTGAGGACACAAGCAAGGGCGGAAATCCGCAAGCTGAAGCTCCCCTCGCCGTTGTTTGTGTCCTCACAAACGACTTCGTTCAATTAGCAAAGCAAGTCGCTTGTGAGGACACAAGCAAGGGCGGAAATCCGCAAGCTGAAGCTCGCGGTACATTTCGCAAGCTGAAGCTCCCCTCGCCGTTGTTTGTGTCCTCACAAACGACTTCGTTCAATTAGCGGAGCAAGTCGCTTGTGAGGACACAAGCAACGGCAAAGCAAAAATTAATCTGCGAATGTGAGCGCAACTAAAACAACAATTTGGTTTGAGAGATAATTTCAATATATTTGCAGAAAAAAGATTATGCTTTTTGATGAAAATCAATTCTTTAATTATCAGTTTCCCGAACCGCAATATTTGGGTGCAAAACGCACTCATTTAACATGGATTAATAAATTTATTCCTAAAACAGCTAAAACCGCACTCGACGCTTTTTCAGGCTCTCAATCTGTTGCTTACTTGTTCAAACAATTAGGATTAAAAACAATAACAAACGATTTTTTGAATTTCAACAATCAAATCGGATTGTCCTTAATAGAAAATTCTCAAATAAAATTAACATCGGCTGAGCTTGAAATTCTTTTTCAAGATAATCAGAATAAATCATATTTTAATTTATTTCAAGAGACATACACAAACGTATTTTTTGAATTAGAAGAATGTAAGTTTTTAGACAATTTTAGAGCGAATATTGAATTACTTGATAATAAGTATAAAAAAGCACTTGCTTTTACAATCATGAATCGCAGCATGACAAGAAAAGTAACTATGGGGCATTTTTGTCATACGCAAGCGTTAAATTATGCAAGCGACCCCGAAAGGATAAAAAGAAATCGCAGTTTAATTAGACCCATAAAAGATATTTTTTTTGATATTTTACCTAACTATAATCAGGCTGTTTTTGATAACAAACAAGAAAACTGTAGTTTTAATCAAAACACTTTAGATTTAATACCAACACTTAAAAATATTGATTTAGCGTATTTTGACCCTCCGTATTGCGATAGTCATGCAGATTATCAGAGTTTTTATCATCTCTTAGAAACCTACACGGAGTATTGGAAAAATAAGCAATTTATTAACGGTACGCGCAGGTACGAGCCTCAAATTTATAGTGGTTTTGACAAAAAACGTGATATTGTCCAATCTTTTGAGAAATTATTTGAAATTTCACAAAATATTCCCAATTGGTTAATTAGCTACAACGACAGAAGTTATCCGACCATTGAACAATTATGCTCAATAATTTCAAGATACCGAAAAGTAGATATTCAAAGTAAAGCATACCAAGTCGGGCGAGGCGGAAAAGGGAGCGTTGCAGGCAGTAAAGAAATATTACTGGTTTGTGTGCCCCAAAAGCAATTTTATTTCAACAACAATTTAATTTCACAAAATGAAGGACTTCAATTATTGGAAAAAACTTCACGACAGCGAACTTCTTGAAGAATTCAGTACAAATAAAACAGGTTTACTTTGGCTAAAGCTCAAATCAATTGTGCGTAAGGAATATATTTCAGGGTTTTCAACTGTCAATAAAATTCATCTGTCAGAAAAATCTTTAAATAATCAATTTGTTGAATTGTTCGGAATATTATCATCAAATATTGACCATTCAAACGATTTGTTAGACAGTTATATAAGCCAAGAAAATAAAGCACAATTAGCCAAAATAGATACGGAGCAATTAGTTTCGGAGCTATACAAACTTAAAACATTTGATTGGGGCGGCGATTATCAAAACGCATTAGATAAATACTTGGTTAGCAGGTATGTAAAAGTTGTGAAATCGTACGAAACACTAATTTCAAAAATAGAAACGGAAATCAGTGTTGCCGTTCGCGGCTATGTTTTAAATAGTTGGTATAACCATTGGTCAAGCATGTTAATTGAACAAATTTTTAAATCACATCCAAGCGTTTTGCCTGCTGTCGGAAGAATTAAAAATGTTGATTTCTTTATCAAAGATATTCCTTTTGACTTGAAAGTTACTTATTTGCCAAGCGAATACATAAAAATAAAACGGAAAGAAAAAAATTTGCCGGTTGAATTGACATTTCTCAAAGAAAGTGCAAGAAAAGCCTGCATCACATTCGATAAAAACGGAAAAGAAAGTGACATTTATTATGAAGTTGTTGAAAAAATGACTGATAAAAATGATGAATTTTGCTTATCTGTTTTACAAACGCTCAAACAACAAAAACTTGAAATTCTTAAAGAAGCCCAAGAAAATTCAAAGATATTAGCAAAGTGGCTTTATGAAAATCAAGGGGAAATGCGCTTTGGTTCGGAAAATCGCTTATTCCTTGTTCTTGTTGACACCAATGATTTTACAAATTCGTGGAAGTTGAAGAGAAATTTTGAATTATTGTCGCCGTCTATAATGCAATATCTTGACAATTTCCAATCAAAACAAATTGACGAATTGAAAATATCATTCAATTTCAAAACTAAGCCAACTTCATATAATGCCTTGACAGATATAATTTTCGTTGTCAGGGAATAAAATTTTTAGGGCACGACAAACCGTCAAAATTCCCTTACCCCTTATCGGTATTTACTTTTTTGGCGCGCGCCTTTGTGGTATTAATCGTGCGCCAAATTTTTCAAAATTATCCACGGATACATTCGTTGGAGAAAATTTAAACCTCGTTCAATTAGCACCTAAAAATCTAAAATGAAAATTATGCTTTCCCTGTCCTCAAAAAAATTTTTTTTAAGTGCTTTTTAGGCGAAATTCTTATGCAAATTTTGCCTTATTGGTGCTATTTTTTTTCACATCAAGTCATTTTTTTCTCATTTTTTTCTCATTTTTTTTTATTCCACAAAAGGTAAAGCCTCACATTTTTCAATGTAAGTTTTTATCTGTTTATGTTGTTTTTAAGCCTAAAACTAAGCAGTTTTATGCTTATGCGCAAAACACTCCCATCGCTCTCGATAGAGGTAATCTTTGGCTGAAATTATCAAAATTTCTGAACCATAATCCAAAACAACGCCGGGTACTTTGATAAACCAATCCAAAAAAGTTTGGTGCTCCTCCCTGAATATTTTTGGAGATACGGCTCTGAATTGTTTGGATAAATTGTAGGCAAAACAGGATAATTGCCACAAAAGCGCATTTACATCATAACTTTGGGTGAGTGTTTTGCCGGCTTTTAGCTGACTTTTCACCTGTTCTATCCAAGTCTCAGAAACTGCCCTTTGCTTGTACAATTCATGTAATTCAATAGCTGTTTTATCTTTGTAACTACTTGCATAACAAGAATATACGTAAATCGGCGTTGCTATTACAGTTCCCATGAAAGAGTATTTTTCCGTCCCGACTTGGGTACGAACAGCCTTTAAGGTTCGTGCCTTTTTCCAAGTTTTTGCCCTATAATTAAAAGAGGAGCTTGAAACAGTCGGAGAATTTTCTGTCCATTGGCATTTATCGTAAATTTTTTCAATATTTTTTAACTTAACTTTTACTAAATAATCCCATTGCCAATCTTCATCTTCCAAAGTGTCAAAAATTTTACCATCAAAAAAACCACTGTCTGCGCGAAAAAATACCTTCTCGACAGTTTTGGGCAAAGAATTGCGAATCTCGGAGAGCATTTCTAAAGTGCCGGAAGCGGTATAAGCATCACCGGGACGAAAATCTGTGCAATAAAGCAGTTGGAGTTCGCTCAAAAAAGCCAAAAGAGGGTGATAGCTTTTTGCCCCTTTTTTACCGGGATTATAGCCTTTTTTTGCATTTTCTTGATTGCCGAAAGTACTAAAAACAGTTGAATCAACATCAAACGTAACTTCCTTAAGTCCGCTTTTTTCCACAAAAAAGCTATTGCATTGCTCAATTAATTTATAAATATTAACATCTTCTTTCTCTGAACAAATATTTCCCAAGCACTTTCTCAAAGCATTAGGATTAATTTTATTATCGAGGTTTAAAATTTTCCTAACGAGCTTATCGGCTGTTAATTTTGAAATATTTGACGCGCGATTAATACCACAAAGGCTCGCCAAAATAAAAACTTTAATGACTTGCCATTTCTCAAATTTTCGTGCATTGCATTGAGTATCCTTCAAAACGTCGGGAAGTTTTTCAAAAAAACTTGTGTTTTCTAAAAAATTATCGGCAACAGTTAAACCGGAAAACGATGTAATGTTTTCAGCCAAAAAAGCATTTACAAATTTATTTTTGCCTTTTTTTTGCTCTTTTTGATTTTTTTTCTGCAAATTTTTCATGGGAAAAGTAGATTAAGTTAGTGTGTTTTTTTTCAATCTAAAATTACAACTTTTTTTTCTTTTCCCAAATTTTATTCCGATTTTTTTTGTTTTAGATTTTTAAGTTTCAATTGTTTTTGAGCCATTTTAAATGCAATTGTCTCCTTTAAAGTCAACTTTTTGCCGGTGATTTCCTGAAACTTTTTTGGTGTGAGCGAAGCAATTTCTTCTAAGCTCATATTCATTTTGTGCTCATCAAAAAATGTGTTTTCAAGTTTTGCTTTCGGAGCATTTTTTTCCGTTAAATTCAAAGGCATAGTAGCCGAAAACAAGCCGATTGAGGCTAATAAAAGAACCAATGACAAAAAAAGAGTATTTTTCATCTTGCAATTTTGAAAAAAAAATTATACCTACTCTATTGTAAAGCTTTTCGGCATCCGCTTAATCGCAAAGTTATATAATCAAATCAATTCAATCAAAAGTATTGACAAATAATTTAATTTTTTTTTGCAATGCACACAAATACACAAAAAGTGTGCAAATTTTGTTTACATCTATATAAATTTAATGATTTTTTTGCGAAATTC
>JBPOJO010000242.1:0-2537 GCA_052033485.1 Bacteroidota bacterium
GAAAAACAAGCCCAAAAAATGCCCGAAAACCAACTTATCAATTTTTTTCAGCATAAGATTCTTTTTTTGCAAAGGTAAAAGTTTTTACCGGAATCTCTGTTTTTGTAAGAATTTTTAAGTTTTAGGAAACGTTCACCGCCTCAAAAACCGATATTCAAAGACCTTTTTTTCAATTTTTTGGGCGAGTTCGGTCATTTTTTCGCGCAAAAGATGTGTTAGTCGGCTGTAATTTTCATCATTGCCGTCTTTAAAAGCTCGTCAAACTGATGGCTTAATGCATATTTTAAAATTTTGTAGCTGCTATTTTATTTTTAAGTATCGAGTCTAAGTTCTCTTTCGTAAAACTAATGATGACTTCGGCAAGCAAATAAACCTCCGTTGAAAATCTTTTAGGCTGTCCGTTTTCGTCTTCATAATTATTTTTTGCGTTCAGACTTGCCGATTGTATATAAGCAGGCATGGAACTGCTGTTAAAACCACCTTTTATTTTATCATTCAAAAAAAATTTCAAACTTTTACAATTTACAACTTCTTCATTATCAGGTTTTTCTGAATAAAAATGATAGTACAGCCAAATTTCAAAAGCAGGATTGCTTTGTGCGACAAACCATGTTTTTGTTTCATATTCGCTATTTTTTTCCGCTGCAAAAGTTCTCAATTTTTCAATTTTCCCGTCTATATTCCATCTGTCAGTATCTATGACAAACCAAACTTTGTCATGAAGTTCTTTCAAAAATATGTTGTTGTTGTTTTCTTCAAGTAACAATTTTTCGGCGCGTTCTTGCAATTTTTGAGGGTCAGATTGACCTTTTTCACTCGGTACCGCGATAATGTCAATATTAGAGGAGAGTCCTTTAAAAAAGTTAAAATATTCAACTTCTCTTACTTCTCCTTCACAAAAAATATAAATTTTTTGAGCACTTTTAGTCGGCTCGGCGCGTTCGTAAACTTTATTTCTATTCAGATACTTCATGATTATCCCAATTTAAGTCTGTTAAATTGCCCAAAAAGGGGATTCCGCCAAAACGCCCGTTTAAGTAACCGTTTTCAATGCTCAGCGTGTTGTGCATTTTAAAATCACTCAAAGAATAGAATTTGCTTGCGCCTGAAATGTCTTTTTGAGCAAACCAAATTTCGTCGGGGCGTAAAATGCTGTTATCAAGCAAGTTAGATTCGTGGGTTGAAAAAATAAGTTGCCCTTTGATGTGCTCATCTAAAGCTAATTTTTTCAGAAGCTCCTTAATTAAAATCGGGTGCAAACTGTGCTCAATTTCATCAATGATAAATACTTTTTTCTCATGAATTATTCCCTGAAATGCGGGAATAAAATCAATTAATCGCTTAGAGCCGTCCGATTCCTCATAAATGTTAAAAGCAGTTTTTTCGCCCAAAATGCCTGTGTGATGCGTTACAAGTCGTTTTACAATGATGTTGTCGTTTTCATAAACAAGCGAAACATCTTCTTTCGTTTTTGCATTTCGCACGACTAACATTGAAGCCGGATTTTCCTTTAACTTTCGCAAAAATGTATTATCCGCAATATCAGCTTTGATGTCATCTTTTCCGATAAACTCATCATAATCAAGTTTTTCTATCAAAATTTCTTCAATTCCCGTGCTCAAACTTGCCATGTATTGATTGGCAAATTTTTTAATATTGGGGTTGCTGTCTATAAGATGTGCAATGCCTTGCGGTTTAGAATCGGGATTGATAATAACTAAATCATTGTTAAAAAAGTCAAATACCCTGCGAACCGATTGAAATTCATCGGCATATTTTTCACTCAAAAAAGTTATCAAAAGTTCGTTTTTTTGCAATATTTTATCGGAAAGCACTTCAATAAATAATTTTTCTTTATCGGATTGATAATAGGCTTCAAACAGCTTTATTTTTTGTTTTCCTTCTTCTAAATTTCTTTCAAAAATTAAAATATCACATTTTTTAGTACTTTCTGCCAAATATTCGTGTAAAATTTTATCATTATCAAAAGTTATGCTGTAATAATAGGCTTTTTCCTCTGTCATCAGTTCAATCGCAAGAGAAATCGGCGATTGTCGGCATTTTTCGTTCAGACGAAATTTTATCCTTTCGCAGTCATAACACAGTTTTCCCGCAGCAACTAAATTTTTTATCAATAAAATTGCCTTAATAAGGTTAGATTTTCCCGAGGCATTTGCACCGTAAATAGCTGCAAAGCGCAAAAAATCAAACTCACCGACTTTTATTCTGTGGTGTCGCAAACCTTGTGTTTTGCCCGGAAATAGATTAAATTCTGTTTCGTCATTGAACGAAAAAATATTTTTGGCAACAAATCTCAGTAACATGCTTCTACCTTTGCGTGAAAAACTCACGTAAAGCTAATCAGTTCTTTTTAAAGATGCAAATACTTTGTATAATGTTTTTCAAAAACGTGGATTTTTCACGTTTTTGAAAAATTAATACTATCGCCTCAAAAACCGATATTCAAAGACCTTTTTTTCAATTTTTTGGGCGAGTTCGGTCATTTTTTCGCGCAAAAGATGCGTTAGTCGGCTGTA
>JBPOJO010000813.1:0-3240 GCA_052033485.1 Bacteroidota bacterium
TTTGTTGCCCCGCGGGAACGCCGCCTGCCTCTTTTGCAAAGTTCCTTTTTTGGGACGGCAGCCAAAGTTTGGAAACGGAAGATGCCCGAAAAATTTTCTTACACGAGCGCACGCATATCCGCGAGGGACACACGTATGACATGATTTTGTCGGAAATTATTTTGTCGCTTTTTTGGCTCAATCCGCTCTTTTGGTTGCTGAAAAAAGAGTTGGAAATCAACCACGAATTTACCGCAGATGACGTTGTTTTGCAAAAATACAATGCCGCCGCGTACCAAAATTTATTGATTCATTCCGCTTTGTCCTCTTTTAATTTGCCTTTATCTTCTTCTTTTCACCAATTATCCATTCAAACACGTTTATCAATGATGAACAAACCTAAAACCTCCGCTTGGGCAATCGCCAAAATTTTCATTTTGTTGCCCGCTTTTGTTTTGCTTGTGGTCGCATGCGCCAAACAAGAAATTTCTCTTTCAAAAGAGGAGTACACGCTCGTCAAGCAGTACAACAATGTTGCGCCGGGAGCAGAAGCGCAATACACTTGTGTTTTGTCAAAAGGGACACTTTACGAAATCTCTGCCGATGAGCCGAGTTTGAAAAACTACGGCATAAGACTTCAGGACACTTTGGGCAATGTCCTCTTTGAAAGCAAAAGCAACATTTTGAATTTTCAAACCAAAGAAACAGGCATTTACAAAATTGTCTTTGACACAAAAAAATTGTCAGAAAAAACATCGTTTTCTTTCAAATTTTCTCGTCCCAATCAATTAACGGACGCTAAAATTAATATCGGTTCGACTTTAGAAGAATTCAAAGCAAGCTCAAAAGCCAAGTTAATCCTCGAAGAAAGTAATTTGGGCAAAAAGAAAGTCATTACTTTCGAGGGCGAAAAAGACGCAGTTTATGGCGTACATTTGCTTGTAAAAAAATCAGGGCAAACAGTAGAAAGCGCGAAACTTTCTCTTTTTGATGCGAAAAAAAATATGGTTGCCGCCAACTATTTTACGCCGAAAAAGAGCAAAAAACTCAGTTTTTACAAAAATTTTATCTACAAATGCAGTGAAGACGGAAAAATGACATTAGAATTTGACGGCTCTCAAAATGACAATATCGCACACATTGCGGTAGTAAAATTTAATTAAGTTGACAATTTTAGCCCTGTCGAGCTGCCCTCGGCAGGGCTTTTTGAAAATGTCGCTCCGGTGTAATTTTTAGATTTATTGCGAAAGGACTCCTTTTTTTAACCGACTAAGTAATTTCATTTTTTTTCCCTTTTCCGCAAAAAAATTGCAAATAAATGAGTGCTAAAACATTTAAAAAAAACGCCAAAAAGAACACCCAATACAAATTTTCTATAACATTGTCGTAAATTAAGCCGCTGAAAAAAGCCCCCGCAGCTATGCCCACTTCTAAGGCTATGTAAATTGTCGACATGCCCCTGCCCAAATGTTCGCGATGAGAAAGGTCGGCAGCCCAAGCAAACAAGGCAGGCGAATACATACCGACCGCAGCCCCGTAAATGACCGAAGCCGCATAAAAGTGCAGCGCGTTTTTTGCGTACATAAAACTCAATAAACTTACCAATGCAAGCAAAAGCGCGTATTTCAGCACGATTACTCGTCCGTATTTATCCGAAAATTTACCCGCCGTCGTGCGCGTCAAAACCGAACTCAGGGTGTAAATCGTGAAAAAAATCCCTTTATTTTCTATGCCAAAATGTTTGCTGTAATCGGGAATGACCGTCAAAAAACCGCCGTAAGTAAAGATGCACAAAGCCATGACAAGTGCCGCAGGCAAAACGTTTTCTTCCAAAATTTCATGCCGCCGTATCACCAAAAGTTGCCGGTGAAAACGTACCCTGTTTTGCAAAGTTTCATGCACAAATGCCAACGCCGCCAAACTTCCGAGTGCGAGGAGTGCGGAAGAAAAAAACATGATGTCTATGCCGTAAGATTTTGTTAAAAAACTGCCCAAAACAGGTGCAATTGAGGTTCCCGTGTTGCTGATTAAGCCCATAACGCCCATTGCTTCTCCGCGTCGGCTCTCATCTGCAATATCCGCAATCAAAGCCGAATTGCCCGTAGGTGCGAATCCGACCGCTAATCCGTGAAAAAAACGTATGAAAAAAAAAGGCAAAATATAGGCAAAAATTGGGTAGGAAATTGCACAAATCACCGTTGCGCAGATGCCGAAAAAAACCACCGATTTACGTCCGACCGTGTCGGCGATTTTGCCGCTGAAAGGTCTTGCCAAGCCCGCCATGATTGCCGAAACCGAAATAATGAAGCCTTTGTAATCCTCTCCGCCGAGTGAAGTCAAAAAATCAGGCAGTTCGGGAATTATCATGTTAAAGGACATAAAAAAAAGAAATTGCCCGAAACAAATCAATAAAAATTGCGGAGTATAGAGTTGGTTCTCGTGCTTTGTCGGCATATTTTAATTTTTTGTATTGAATTTGCTGCCGCCATTGATTAACGGCGAAAATTATTTTTGTTAAAAATTGTACAACAGGCTTTTGTCTGTTTTTTCAAGCAATCTAACGGACTGAAATCCCTTGCACATTTCGGCTAAACGTTTATTTTTTCATAATTGTTTAGCCGGTTTGCCCAAGAATGTAGCGCGAACTTTAGCCGGCAACCTTACATTAGCTTGTTGCAGGATATCCTCCTCCTTAAAATCCGCAAGCTAAAGCTCGCAGTACACTCCGGCTAAATAGTTACTATTTTTCCGAAGTATTGATTCCAATTTTTCTTAAAGCTAAAACGGTAATGTCTTTATTTTAAGACTTTTACGCCCCGAGTGCAGAGTGTCCTGAATTAAAAAAAAAGTCCCCACTTTTGTGTTTTCCAAACAAAAAAAATGTGGGGATTATGTCCGAAGACGAAGACAAAGGTACAAAAACTTATTTAAAAAAAACAAATAAGCGAGCTAAAAAGAGAATCGAAAATTACGCAGACAATGCAAAGCTGCTTGCAAGTGTCGGGTACATTGGCGAAGTAAGTTCAAAGAATTGCAATTGCGTCCCAAACCGTCTTCCAAAAGGAAAAATTCTGATACAGCCTCATGAGTTGTGAAATGAACTATTTTTTTGTATTTTTGCAGAAAAGAAATGTATATGCCGAATTTACAAAGACTCCCGACGGGCGAACAAGATTTTGCCGAAATACGAAATAAAAACAGCATTTACGTAGACAAAACTCGTCTGTTGGAGCGTTTGTTGTTTATTCAAATGGAAAAATT
>JBPOJO010000080.1:0-3753 GCA_052033485.1 Bacteroidota bacterium
ATGAAAGACAAAAATGAAATTTTTTCAATCACTTGTAAGCAATCAAAAAAAGACGTAACTTGCCGCGCTTTTCGAAAAATTGCTCGCCGATATGAGCAAAACATCGCAAAATAATACCTTGTATGTCAAGAAAAAAACTCGAACGTTTTACGGTCAATCAAAGTTCGGACAATGTTTTTGAGCCGGGAAAAGAAAATTATGAAAAAATCAAAGGCAATTGGCATCGCGATTTTTTTGGTAACCAAAATCCTGTCGTTCTCGAACTTGCCTGCGGTCGCGGTGAATATACCGTCGGTTTGGCACGGCAATTTCCCGACAAAAATTTTATCGGCATTGACATCAAAGGCGACAGAATTTGGCACGGAAGTCAGACCGCCAAAGATGAAAATTTAAACAATGTTGCATTTTTGCGCACTCACATACTTTTTTTGGAAAAGTTTTTTGCCGAAAACGAAGTCAGCGAAATTTGGATTGTGTTCCCCGACCCGCGCCCGCGAGAAAGAGACCGAAAACGCCGCTTAACATCTCCGCGTTTTTTAGCTTTTTATCAAAAAATATTGACAGAAAACGGGCTTATTTGCCTAAAAACCGATAATACCGCTTTTTACGAATACACGCTCGAGGTTTGTCGCTCCGGCGGTTTTGAGATAAAAGAATTGATTTTTACGGACGACCTCTACGCCTCACCGCTTGCCGCAGAGCACTTCGGAATAACGACCCGATATGAAAAAATTTGGTCTGAAAAAGGTGAAAAAATCAAATATTTGCGCTTTCGTTTGGGAAAAAAAGCACCCGAATTGCCGCAAGATGAATAATTTCGAAGCATCATTGAAATGTGCTTTTTGCCTTTCTCAAATTTTTTTTCTCAAAAATATACCGGAAATAACTTGACGCTGATGGTTTGGGTTTTTTTCGCAAACAAGAATTTTGTGAAAAAAATCAGCGTTTTTGTTGCGGAAAATTGAATTTTTTTTTAATTGCAAAAAAAATCCTAAATCAGAGCGCGCAAAGTCGGTTCATTGCAAACTATTTTTTAACTTTGCGGCGATTTGAAAACTACAGTCATGCAAAAGAAAATCGTAAAAGTTGGTCAAATAAATTGCGGCGCAGATGAGTTGTTTCTCATCTCCGGTCCTTGTGTCATTGAAGACGAAGCGACGATGATGCGCACCGCCGAAAAAATTAAAATCGTCAGCGAACGATTGAAGATTCCCGCGATTTACAAATCCTCTTTTCAAAAGGATAATCGCAGCGATTTGGGCTTTTATCAGGGTCCCGGCTTGCAGGAAGGCTTAAAAGTGCTTGATAAAATTAAGCGCGAGTTCGGTTTTCCTATCCTTTCGGACATTCATTATCCCGAGCAAGCGGCTGCGGCTGCGGAAGTTTTGGACGTGATACAAATTCCGGCATACCTCTGTATGCAAAGCACGCTTCTCGTTGAGGCGGCAAAAACCGGCAAAGTCATCAACATCAAACACGGTCAATTTCTTGCACCCGAAAACATGAAAAAACCGGCTCAAAAATGTGCCGATTCGGGCAACGACCAAATTATCCTCACCGAACGCGGTTACACTTTCGGTTACAATGATTTAGTTGTCGACCCGCGCAGTTTTTATCACCTTGCCGAAACGGGCTACCCTGTTGTTTTTGACGTTACGCACGCGATTCGCAAATACGGCATTCCGAGCGCAGACCCGAACGGCGGCGCAAGGCAGTATCTCCCTGTTCTTTCCCGCGCAGGTATTTCGGCAGGCGTTGACGGCGTTTTTATCGAAACGCACCCCGAGCCGGCAAGAGCTTTGTGCGACGCGGCAAGTCAATTATGTGTCAATGACTTAGAGGAATTTTTGAAACCGCTTATCGAACTGCATCAGATTGAAGTTCGGTATAGAAAGTAAGCGTTTTTGCCGCTTGTTTTAAATATACATTTTGCCCAAATCAGGCAAATTGCCGGCAAAAAAGCACATGCGCGTTTAATTTTTCAAACTGAAAGTCAAAATAGGATTGTAAAACGCCGTTTAGGGCATTTTTTTGAAAAAAAATGCGCAAAAAAGCTGCTGTTTTCACAGCCGGAAGTCTGTGTTACATTTCATTTTGATTTTTTGGTACAACAATATTCACAACAAGGTCTGCTCAAAAAAATCGGAAATTCGCCTCATTCGACTTCAAAGATTGAATTTTTTTGACGGGCTTTCATTGCCTTTTGATTTTTAACATTTTACTTTGAAAAAATGGAACTTTATCTTGATTCGGCTGATATTAATGAAATTCGCGAAGCCTTTCAATTAGGCTTTTTGGCAGGTTTGACCACAACGCCTACATTTATGCACCGTCACGGCATTGCAGATGTGGACGGATTAATCCTCGAATTGGCAAAAATCGTCCCTGTTTTGCAAGTCGAAGCACTCGGTAAAAACGCAGAGGAAATAACGGCTGAAGCGCATCGTTTAATCAGCATCGGTTTAGACCCTCAAAAAACCGTTTTTAAAATTCCTGTCTCGCTCGAAGGCGTTAAGGCTTGTAAAAAATTGACTGACGCAGGCTTGATGGTCAATGTACATTTGGTCTATACGCTTCAACAAGCATATATGGCGATGGCAGCCGGCGCGACTTATGTTTGTCCGCTTGTCGGACGTTTGCAAGACCAAGGACATGATGCTTTGAGTTTGGTAGAACAATGCGTAAATGCGGTGAATTATTACGGTTATTCTTCCAAAATCATGTTTTCATCGGTCAGGCATCCGGAACACGTGCGAAACGCAATCAATGTGGGCGTTCACACTTGCACCGTTCCGTACAAAGTGATTAAAATGCTGACTGAGAACGTTTTAACAAGTATCGGCACGGAGCAATTTTTTGAACATACGCGATTAATGACCGTAAAAGTAAAAGAAGTGCTTTCCGGCAAAAATCCGACCGTTAAAATGCAAGATTCTGTCAGTGATGCTTTGTTAAAAATGACCGAATCGGGCTTAGGCTGCGTAAGCGTCATTAATGACAATGCCGAATTGCTCGGATTTTTTACGGACGGCGATTTGCGCAGGAAATTGCAGGAAAACGGCAAAGATTTACTCGGTAAAAAAATGGGCGATTTTGAGTATAAAACGCCCGTCAGCATTCAAGGGGAAATACTTTTGCATGACGCTGCGGCAATTTTCAAAAAGCACAATGTTGATAATCTTGTTGTTTTAAATGATAAAACGGTTGTCGGTATTCTCGACATTCAAGATGTGAAATAAAAAAAGTAACTATTTAGCCCGCCTGTGCCGCGATATCAGCTTGCGATAAATGTTTTGCAAGTCGGCTGAATTGTTACAAACAAAGCGTGTTCAATTTTTGGACGCGCTTTTTCATTGCTAATTTTTTTCAAAAACTTTGCAATCAATACCTGTCAGTATTTGTGCAAATTATATTGCGGAAAATGTGCGCAACCGCCTTTGTTTTGCCATTGTCAAAAGCGTAAAGTATTGTATAACAATCATTTGCATAGAAACAGGCTTTTTATGTCATTCTGCTTGTCGCTCTTGTTTAATAAGTTCAATTTTTATTGTTTCGATAAAATACATGGCTTTTTTGTAGAGCTCATATATTTCTTCTGCTGTCTTGTCTATTACAATTTCGGCAAAATTTTGATGAACCATCTTATTTCTTTCAAGCCCGATTGCTAAAAAAGACTTTATAGCCTCGTCAAGTTTTTTGTCGTTATTGACCTTTTCTCGCATTCGGTTTTTAAAAGTTTCCCCAAATAGGCTA
>JBPOJO010000585.1:0-2576 GCA_052033485.1 Bacteroidota bacterium
TAATGTCGTAGTTGATGATAAAATCCAACTCCTCTTCCGTAAAGCCGTAGTGCGATGCCAAGACGCGGTCTATTTCGTCGATGATAGGCTTGGATTTTTTCTTTTTGTAAACGAATGACTCTACTGAACCCCGTGTTTTACTATTTGTTGTTAGTAAAGTCCGATTTTCGAGCATATCAGCCTCTAACTTTTTCGCTAACTCACTTAAACGAGAATCGACTTTGTAGTTTAGTCTGAAGCCAAATATCATGTAATCTTTTAGATTAAACATATCGAAATTAATTGAGTAAAACCACCAGAATAAGTTTGAATTCAAAGCGCACATGAAAAAAGAAGCCTCATCCTCATTTTTAAAATATGCTTTTTTATTACTTAAAGAATCCGAGTCAAAGCCTAACAAGCTAAAAATAATCCAATAACGAATTCCTGCAGTTCTATAATGAACACCAACGCCTCGCGGGACTAAAAAATCTGCTATAGTCTTGTGTTTTTTAAACTTGTCATAAATTGCCAACTCAATTGGAGAAGATAGTCGCCAAATACTTGAGAGATTAAATGAGTTGACATAGTTGAAAACTTCAAAAAGAAATTCTCGTGCTTCAGAATTCCATCGTTGTATCGATGTTGTTTTTATCTGAATATTTTTTGTTTCACGCAAAATAAAAATTGTTAGCCTTTGGTCAACGCCTTCAAACAGTTTTGCGGGTCTTATTTCAAAATGGCTAAAATAAATTGTTCCAATTGAAGTAAGCAAATCTCTAATTTTTTGCATACTATTATTTGAAGCTATTGTAAGAGGGACTATCATGCCTAAATTATTTTTATCTTTGAGCAGTTTAAGGCTTCTTTCAATAATAAAAACGAAGAGATTACCACACTTTTCGGTTTCAAAATTTTTTATTTTGTACAAATTACGAACCTTAGAATACTCCACATACGGCGGATTGCCAATAATGACATCAAACCCTCCTTTTTCACTGACAATTTCATAAAATTCGGCAAACCAATGAAAAGGCATGTGCGATTTGAGCCATTCGTCGTACGGAATCGCGTGTTCTTGCTTATGCAAGAGTAGGTTGAGTTCGTGATTGAGTGCGGCAAGTCTGTTGTTGAGTTCGTCTTTCGCGGTTTTGAAGTCGGCAAAGTCATCACCGTAAGAAAGTTGAATTTCTTTGTAGTTTTTGAAAGCTCTCGCAACAATTTCGCACTGCTCCGTGAGGCGTTCTTTTTCATTCGAAAAATCCAATTTCCAAGTCAAACCGTGATTGAGTTCGGCTTCTGTCGCAAAGCCGACAAGGGTATTGCCCGCCCGGATATTGAAATCAATATCGGGGAGCGGCTCAAGCCCGAAATTCGGTTTGCGATTATCGGCTTCGACGGTCGCGACCAATTTGAGAAAAAGTCTGAGTTTCGCAATCTCAACGGCTTCGCGCATGATGTCCACGCCGTAGAGGTTGCGCAAAATGATGCTTTTGTAAATGAAATATTGCAAATTCGGGTGCTGCGGACTTTGAATATTTTCCAACACTTCACGAAAATATTTGAATTTATTGCTGAAATTCGCTTTATCCGCCGCATTAGTGCGGTCTTCGTCTTCCGTGAACGCCCTCATGCGCTGAATGCAACTTTCGTAAAGCGGTTCGAGAATGTTCATAGCGGCAAAAAGAAACGCACCCGAGCCGCAAGTCGGGTCAATAATCGTAACGCTGTTGAGAGCTTTGTAAAAATGTTTGAGAAAATCGGGCTCATCGGTGTTTTCAATGACATCTTGCGCAAATTGTCGAATATTGAGGTTAAAGGTGATAAGGTCATTCACCTGCTTAATTTCACCGTTTTGAATTTTTTCTTTGAGCGATTTGTATCGTTTTCCGCGCTCAATGACTTCACGCCAAATTTCGGTCGGGAGCGCGTACTCGGCGGGTGCGGGTTTGTTCCACGCCTGCCTTCTTTCGATTAAATCGGGTTTAGTCGTGTCCGTTCCGAGCGCGATTTCTTCGGGCAAAGGGAGTCCGGTGCCTTTTTTGACCGCGTCGTAAATGTACCTGTCGCCGTCCGCGAGGAGCGTATTTTGAATATTTTTTTCAATCCCCGCATTGCTTTTCCAATTTCTTGCTGTTTCGTCAAAGAGAAAAGGCAAAATACAGTTTTTGCTGATATAGTCCGTAATGTCTTCTTTCGTGTAATACGCGCCCATATTCGCACGGTCGTTGATGTACTTTTAGAAAATATAACCGATAACATCGGGGTTAATATCATTTCCGCTTGCCGTACTTCTTGTGTCTAAATGCCATTCAAATTGTTCAAAAAAATCAAAAAGTCTTTCGAAGGCTTTATCGTCAATATTGATATTTGTATTGTTTTTTTCCAATTCGTGCAAATCGAAAAGACCGCCGTTGAGATAGGGAATTTTTCCGATTTCGCTTTTGATTTCGTCGGTTTGTTGCGGTTCGTTCAGTCCTTTGTGAAACAAAACCAAAAGGAAATTACGATAAAAAGAATAAAAATGGCTCAATTATGATTCCAAGTTGCTGAATATAGTCAGGGAAATAGTTATATTTGTAAAAAAATCTTATGAC
>JBPOJO010000561.1:0-2281 GCA_052033485.1 Bacteroidota bacterium
CCTCGTTCCCTTAAAAACGCACAGTATTTTTGAGGTGCTTTTTGTTACGGATTATTTTCCCGACAGTAGAATAAAGTCTATACCTGAATTGCATAAATTTTATGAGAAAATTGATGAGAAAAAAGGAAAAATATTGCCAAAATGAATTTTAAAAATTTTTTCTTCTTAAATTTCTTTTTTTTTCCTGAAACAATCGAAACATGAAAACATCTGATTTAATTCCAAATTCTATATGAAATTAGGTAATCATTAGCGTATTTGTCTGTTTATCAGCAAGTAATGTAAAAAAATATCTATCACCTAAACATCTCAAATATTTTTCTGAAAAACTTAATTTTCAACAAATTAGGTTCGCATATTACCTAAAAAACATAGGGTTGGGGGTTAAAAAGTTATTGCAAGAAAAAAGTTTTGCTTATGAAATACTGACTTACCAAGAATATGCTAAAAAAGATTCTGCCCTTATCCGAATTAGCCTAAATGACGCTAATTTTATCAAGAAACGTTAAATAACACTCATCGGTAAAGACTTTCCAATTCAAAATTATCAGGGCGAATAAAAGAGCCGATGAGCAGCCCTGCAATGCTCGCACCCGTACCGATGAGGGAGGGATAAAAGGCGAAATATTCGCACGGCAACCAACATAAAATGCCCAAAATCATGGACATAACTGCCCCTAACGCAGATGCTTTTCGCCAAAACATACCGCAGACAAGCGGTATAAAAAGTGCAACCAAACTCAAAACCGATGATTGACGAACCAAATCATGAATGTTCGTACTCATCATGGACATTCCGCAAGATAAAATTGTAACCGCTACAACAGAAAGACGCATCATTTTAAGCTCCGTTTGGTCGCTCATATTTTTGCGAAAATGCTTTATTACATTTTCCGCAATAATCACCGACGGAGCCAAAATTCCGCCGCTCGCCGTACTCATAATTGCCGAAAGCAAAGCCCCGAAAAACAAAATTTGCATCAAAATTCCGCTGTGCTGTATGACCAAATTCGGCAACAAAAATTGCGCATCACCTCGCATCAACTCGGGATAAATTTGTGAAGCCGCCAAGCCGATTAGCAAAGGCAGCAACGCGACCGTAACATACATTCCGCCGCCTATATAAGAGGCAGTAACAGCGGTTTTTTCTGATTTTGCAGCCATAACTCGTTGAAATACATCTTGTTGCGGGATTGAGCCTAAACCGATTGCAATCCACGCCGAGAGGTATTCGGCGTAGTCGTGCCAAGAGTTTTTGGGCGTAAAGCGAAAAAAATCAGGCGGCGTGCGCAACATTATTTCGGATATACCGCCCGCGTCTCCCAAAACTTGTGATGCCAAAAAAATCAGCCCTGCAACAATGATAATTGTTTGAAAAAAATCTGTTATGGAAATCGCCCACATCCCCCCGATGTAGGTGTAAATCAGCACCGCTCCCGCGCCTACAATCGTCCCCAAAAAAACAGGAATTCCTGTCAGAACATTAAAAATAATCCCTAAAGCAATCAACTGCGCTGCGACCCAACCGAAATACGAGGGTATCATGCACAAACTTGAAATCCATTCCGCACGCGCCCCGAAGCGATTGCGGTAAAAATCGCAAAGTGTTAAAATTTTCATGCGGTACATGCGCCTTGCAAACAAAGCGCCGACTATAAAAAGACACAAAGCTGCTCCGAGCGGGTCTTCAATGATGCCTAAAAAGCCTTTTTTCACAAATTCGGCAGGCGCACCTAAAATCGTTTCGGAACCAAACCAAGTAGCAAAAAGTGCTGCCGAAGCTAAACTAAGCGGCAGTCTCCGTCCTGCAAGGGCAAAATCCGATGAGGAATTGACCATTTTGGAGGCTAAAAAGCCTGTTAAAATGGTTAAAAACAAATAAATGCAAATGAACAGTATCAGCACAACAATATAAATTTAGGCAAAATAAATTATTCTGCAAGTTTGTTTCGGAATTGTAGTTTCCTGCCTCAATATACGTGCCGTATGTGTGCAAATTTGCAGCAAAATTACTTGTGTGTACAAAAAATTTTTTTAATTTTGTAAAAAAATAGCGAGATGGAAAAGAAAAAACGAATTTTATTTCCGTACGGAGAAAGTTTTTTTGAAAAAATTGTGCTTGACGGGGCTGTTTTCGTAGATAAAACGCCGTTTATTGAACTTATTGAGCTAAATCGGGAAAAGCAGTCGGCATTTTTACGCCCTCGTCGCTTCGGCAAAAGTTTATTTTTGTCTATGTTAGAGCATTATTACGACATCAATAAAAAAGAAAAATTTGATA
>JBPOJO010000711.1:0-6906 GCA_052033485.1 Bacteroidota bacterium
GATTCTGTATTTTTTTTATACCATTTCCAAAAAACTTCGGTTAATTTTTCATTTTCCAACAAAAAACCATCGTGTCCGTAGCGCGACTGAATTTCGATGTACGAGCCGTGAGGGACATTTTCTGCGATAAAAATTTGTTCCGACGGGGGAAACAAAATATCAGTGGTAATACCGACAGAGAGCGTTTTAGCGGTAATTTTTTGCAAAGCGGCTTTCACGCCGCCGCGCTCGCGTCCGACATCGTGGCTGTCCATAATTTTGGTTAAATGCCAATAACTGAACGCATTAAACCTTTTTCGCAACTTTTCGCCTTGATAACGTTGATAAGACGAAGCGCGAAATTGGTCATATTTTTCTTCCTCATCACTTTGTGCATACAGGTAAGTTTCGTAGTTTCGGTAAGAAAGTAACGCCAAAGCACGCGCCGTCATCATGCCCGTTGCGCCCGCGTCGGGAGAATTTTGTTGCCAAGTCGTATCGGATTCGACAGCCATTCTTTGTGTTTCGTTAAAAGCGATTGCCCACGGCGATTGTTTCGCGCCGCAGGCAATGACGAGGAGATGTTTGATAAAATCGGGTTTTGCCGCAGCCCATTCGAGCGCGTGTTGACCGCCCGTTGAGCCGCCGATACAAAGGTTAATTTGTTGAATATCAAGACTTTCGGCAAGTGTATGAAAAGCATTGACCATATCTTTTGCGGTCAAAATCGGAAAATCATGATAATACGGCTTTCCCGTGAGAGGATTGAAAGACATGGGCGAAGTTGAGCCGTAAGGCGACGCAAGCATATTGGCGCAAATGATAAAATATTTTTCGGGCGGAAACCAAGATTCAATTAAGCCGTTCCACCAATCGCTGACATCGGAATTTGCCGTCAGCGCATGACAGACCCAAATGGCATTATTTTTTTCGGAATTTAATTTGCCGAGTGTTGAATAAAATAATTCAAATTCGGGCAAAAAAAAACCGTTTTCGGTTATCAACGGTTTTTTAGCAATAAAGAGATGTTGCTTCATTTTTTTGAAAAATTATCGAAAATACGGCGAATTTACCGCTGAAAGTAGCGCGAGCTTTAGCTTGCGACCTTTTTTCACTTGTTGAGGACACCTTCCTCCTTAAATCCGCAAGCTGAAGCTCGCGGTACACTCGGCAAAAAAGTTACAAAAATTAATCTAATTTCAAAACTGCCATAAAAGCCGACTGCGGAACTTCCACTTTTCCGATTTGCCTCATGCGTTTTTTACCTTCTTTTTGACGCTCAATAAGTTTCTTTTTACGAGAAATATCCCCCCCGTAACATTTTGCGGTAACGTCTTTTCTCATCGCTTTGACGGTTTCACGCGCGATAATTTTCATACCGATTGCTGCTTGAATCGCGATTTCAAATTGTTGTCGTGGCAGCAATTCTTTCAATTTTTCACAAATTCTTTTGCCCCAATCATACGCTTTTGAGCGGTGAACAATGGCTGAAAGCGCGTCAACTCTTTCCGTATTGAGCATAATGTCCAATTTGACCAAATCAGACTCTCTAAAATCCAAATATTCGTAATCAAATGAGGCATATCCCCTTGAAATGGATTTTAATTTGTCATAAAAATCAAAAACAACCTCCGCAAGCGGCATCTCAAACTGCATTTCGACGCGGTCGGTTGTGAGATAGGATTGATTTTTAATAATTCCGCGCTTTTCCATACAAAGCGTAATGATTGCGCCGACGTATTCCGATTTTGTAATGATGCTCGCCTTTATAAAAGGCTCTTCGATGTATTCCAAAAGTGAGGGGTCGGGCATATCTGAGGGCGCGTTGACGCGCAATTTTTCACCTTTTCGGCTATACGCAAAAAACTGAACGGAAGGCACTGTCGTGATGACTGTCATGTCAAATTCGCGTTCCAACCTTTCCTGTACGATTTCCATGTGCAACATACCCAAAAAGCCGCAGCGAAAACCGAATCCCAAAGCGGCGGAAGTTTCCGGCTCCCACACAATCGCAGCGTCGTTGAGCTGCAATTTTTCCATTGCCGTTCTCAATTCTTCAAATTCCGATGTTTCGACAGGATAAATGCCGGCAAAAACCATCGGTTTTACGTCTTCAAATCCGTCAATCGGCACGGAACAAGGTCTTTCGATGAGCGTTATGGTGTCGCCGACTTTGACTTCTTTGGCATTTTTAATGCCCGAAATCAAATAACCGACATCGCCGCAGCCGACAAGGGGGCGCGGCTCTTGATTGAGTTTTAATGCACCGACTTCATCGGCAGAATATTGTGTGCCGGTAGCCATAAATTTCACCTTATCGCCTTTTTTGATTTGACCGTTCATCACGCGAAAAAGCACTTCTACACCGCGATATGAATTATAGACTGAATCAAAAATAAGGGCTTGCAGAGGCGCGTCAGGCTCGCCTTTCGGAGCGGGGATTTTTTCAACTACCGCTTCCAAAATTTCTCTAATTCCGATGCCGTCTTTCGCACTTGCCAAAATAATATCTTCCTTTTCACAGCCGATTAAATCCATCACTTGGTCGGAAATTACTTCGACATTAGCACTCGGCAAATCAATTTTATTGAGGACAGGAATAATTGTAAGGTCATTTCCGATAGCAAGGTATAAATTTGAAATCGTCTGTGCCTCAACACCTTGCGCGGCATCAACAACTAATAAAGCCCCTTCGCAAGCGGCAATTGAGCGCGAAACTTCATAAGAAAAATCCACATGACCGGGGGTATCAATCAAATTCAACACAAAAGTTTCGCCTTTATAGTGAAAATTCATTTGAATTGCGTGCGCTTTGATGGTGATGCCTCTTTCTCGCTCCAAATCCATATTGTCGAGCAACTGATTTTGCATTTCGCGGCGCGAAACTGTTTGTGTATGCTCCAAAAGACGGTCAGCCAAAGTGCTTTTACCGTGGTCAATGTGTGCTATGATGCAAAAATTTCTTATGTTTTTCATATTTGATGCCCTAAAGCAATTTTTCTGCAAAGATAAATATTTTTTTAATAAATGTCATCAAAATATCAAAAAATTTGGCTAAAAACGAAATTAACTGCCGTTTTATGGCTTTATTGTTTCTGTTTAGGCTATAAAAAGGCTGCTTTAAAAAGTTTTTTGGGCTATTTCGTTTCAAAAACTTGCAAAGAAAAAAAAAACAAATTAGCTTTGCGGTAACGTAATCCGTTCGTTTCGGGCTTTTTTTCGGATTAATAATTACGGATTTGTATTTTTTTAAATACCTTTCCTTTGTGAAATTTTACCGAATGAGGTATATATGAAAAAACTATTACTTCTTGTCAGGCATGCGCAGACAGAATTTTTGGGGACAGATGATTTTTCGAGAAAATTAACCGAAAAAGGTATCTTTGATTCGCGTAAAGTCGGAAAAGTCTTGGCGAGCAAAGGCTTGAAACCGGATAAAATGTATTCAAGTTCGGCGATACGCGCCCTGTCTACCGCTCGTTTAATAGCGGAGCAGACGGCTTATCCCGTTTCCGGCATTTCGTCTTCCGAAGAGCTTTATTTTTCTTCTCCGGAGAAATTGATGCGATTCGTAAACGAGCTTACGGACGATGCGGGGTTTGTTTTGATTGTCAATCACAACCCGACTATCACCCTATTTGCCGAAATACTCATTGGTTATACGATTCCGATGATGCAACCCGGCGCAATGGTTTTGCTGAGTTTTAACACTGACAGTTGGAGCAATATCAGCGAGCATACCGCAACATTAGAGCAAATGTTGTCCCCCGACGAATTGAGTTAATGCTAAATCAATCAGTTATGGAAGCAGAACACTTTAAACGTGAGCAATTTTTATCTATCATACAAGATGATGAGGAATTATTCGTCGAAATCTTGTCAAGTATTGATTTTGCCGAATTTATTGAAGATTATCAAAAGGCAATTTCGGGAAAAAATTGGAGTGAGGTTTATTTAATTAATCACAAAATTAAAGGTATTGCTAAAAATTTGTTTTTTGAGCAACTTGCCCAAGCCTGTATCGCAGTGGAAATTGTTATAAAAAATCAAAAAATTCCCGACGCAATACTGATTGATACGCTCATCGGTGAAATGAATTTACTCAAAAATATCCTTACGGAAGAGTTGAAAACGCGATGAATTACGCCGGTAATGCTTATTTTTTTGTCTTTTGAGAAAACAACATTTTGAAAAATATATCAAAATTGAAAAAAGGGAATAATATTTGCGTTTTATCGTATATTTTCAGTTTCATCTGACTTTCTCAACAATAAAAACATCAGTGTTTTTGTTAAGAATGATTATTTTTTTGGTGAAAAATTACGTTTTTCCGAATATTTGTTTTTAATTTGCTTTTAATTCAATTATGTTTGACCAAAATTAGACTTTTAATCGAAAACAGCAATTATGAGAAACTTCTTGTTGATTTTTGTTGCCGTTTTGGGCTTCTTTGCTGTAGATGCCCAAGCGCAGTGCAATGCTGAGCTTTACAATAACATGGCTCTGAAAATGTTACAGCCCGGTTATACGTTTGTAAAAAACTATCGTATTGACGGCAAAGGCGGTGAGCGCAAAAAAATTGAGTATACCTGCGTTTTCAGCAAGGACACCAATTATATGATTCGAATTGCCGGTAAGGACGGCGGACCGAAAGGTATCATCGCAACCCTTTTTGATTCTAAACGTCAGCAGTTAGCATCAAGCTATATTTCCAACAGATTTTACGAGGGATGGGTCTATAAATGCAATTCTACAGGCATTTATTACATCACTTTTTCGTTTCAAGATTCCCAAAGTTTTTGCGGAGCAGCCGTTCTTGGTTTCAGCCGCTAATGATGCCGCCTAAATTATCCATTCTCGAACGGATAATTTAGGCTTAAAATGTTCATTTTAATGGAATTAATGGTCAAAATAATCAATCACTCAAAGCACGAACTGCCGAATTATCAAACAGCGGGAGCTGCCGGTTTGGACTTAAAAGCAAATTTGCTTGCTCCGACCGAAATTTTACCCGGCGAGCGTTGTTTAATTCCGACGGGCTTGTTCATTGAATTGCCGCTTGGGTTTGAGGCGCAAATCCGCCCGCGAAGTGGTTTAGCTTTGAAATACGGCGTTACGGTGCTCAATTCACCCGGCACGGTTGATGCTGATTACAGAGGGGAGTTAAAAGTTTTATTAGTTAATTTTTCTAAAGAAATTTTCCTTGTCAATGACGGCGACCGAATCGCACAAATGGTGATTGCAAAGCACGAACGGGTAGTTTGGCAAGAAGTTGCCGCTTTGCATGACACCGAACGCGGCGCAGGAGGCTACGGAAGCACAGGAATTTAACATTTTTTTATGCCGGAAAGAAGCAGTATTTTTGATATGATTGGACCTGTTATGATTGGACCTTCAAGTTCGCACACGGCGGGTGTAGTGCGCATCGGTCGCGCTGCAACGGCGATTTTAGGTGAAATCCCCGATAAAGCCGAAATTATTTTTTACAATTCTTTTGCGCGCACCTATGAAGGGCACGGAAGTGACCGCGCAATTATAGCGGGATTGTTAAATTATCAAACCGACGACAAACGCATCAAAGAGGCATTTTCTCACGCAAAAGAATTTGGCTTGGAATACGTTTTCCGTTCCGTCGGCAACGCATCAACCCATCACCCCAATACGATAAAACTGAATATTTGCAAAGGAAATCATTGTGTCGAAGTAATCGGCGTGAGTCGCGGCGGCGGCGTGATTGAAATTGAGGCTGTAAACGGCTTTAATGCAAGTTTTTCGGGGGGCTCTAACACGCTCATTATCACGGCACAAGATAAAAAAGGCAGTCTTGCTTTTATCACCAATATTTTAGCCAATGACGATTGTAACATTGCGACAATGACCGTTTCGCGGCGCGGGAAAAATCAAGCGGCTTGTTTAATTTTTGAAATTGATTCCGAACTTCGTCCGCTTTCGCTCGAATACATCAAAGCTCTTCCTTGGGTCGAACAAGTGGTTTATGTGCCGATTTTATCCTAAATTTTAATACAATAATGCCGGAAAAAAACTGTATTTACTTAATTGATAAACCCTTGCATTGGACTTCGTTTGATGTGGTAGCAAAATTAAGAACCCCTTTAAAAAAAAATTTCGGAAAAAATTACAAAATCGGACACGCCGGCACACTCGACCCGCTTGCAACGGGGCTTTTGATTGTGTGCGCAGGTGACAAAACAAAAGAAGCCGAGAATTATCAAGCACAAACTAAAATTTATACCGGCAGTATTTCACTCGGAAAGACAACCCCGTCTTATGATTTGGAAACCGAATTTAACAGTGAAAAACCCTTTTCGCACATCAAAGAAGTGGAAATAAGGGCTACCGCAGAAAAATTAACAGGGGAAATCGAACAAACGCCCCCGATTTTTTCAGCCGTAAAAATTGACGGAAAAGCGGCTTATATCTCCGCAAGAAAAGGAAAAGATATTGTCATAAAGGCAAGAAAAATTAACATCTATCGTTTTGTTATTGAAAAAATTGAGCTTCCTGAAGTATATTTTACGATTGAGTGTTCCAAAGGCACGTATATACGCACAATAGCGAATGATTTTGGGGACATTTTGGGCTGCGGAGCGCACTTATCCTCCTTGCGTCGCACGCATATAGGAGATTTTTCGGTAGAAAATGCACTGACACCTGCTGTGTGGCTCGAAAATTTGCAAAAAGAACCCACTTTGTCAGTCATTTCTGAAGACACAAACAAAGGCGAGGAGACTCAGAAACCTTATAGTTTTTTTTAATACCCAAAAATCCAAATTTGAAATGCAACGTAGCCATTAGGCTGCGAAAACGGCTGTTTTTGAGTTCTGTTTGCACCCAAAAACACCCTAACGGGCAATTATTTAAACTCACGCTGCATTTCGTTACAGATTTTTAGGTAATAATTGCATA
>JBPOJO010000243.1:0-5254 GCA_052033485.1 Bacteroidota bacterium
TTATTTGGTTTTTCACACCAATAAATACCCTTTGCCCGAAGAAATTATTGAAGATGACGAAATTATCAATGAAGTCAGAATTGAAACTTTTTTGGTAGAATTTGATGAAGCGAGGTGGGATTGAGGCTTTTTGCAAAATGCCAAACAAAAACATTGAGCGAAAAAAACAAAGACATGTCGCCCTCTCTTGTGCCCGCCTTTGTTGGTATTGCTGAAAACGACTGTCAATCACCAATAAAGGCAGGTTTGTATTTTGCTAATTTTGTGTTATCTTTTTGAAAATAATTCCCTCTTTTTCATAAACACTCAATTTTACGCACTTTTCTTCTTCACGTTCATAATAGTTTGGCTTAGAGTAAATTTTCCATTCTTCGGGGTGTTTGGGTATCAAATCAAAAACCCATTTTTCCTTTTTTATATCAGCTTTGATTTCTAATAATCCCTTTTTTCACAGTCATGTGTCGGAAGGATTGATTTTAATAAGGAATTTATAATGTCGCGATGACGAACCCGGCACATCAAAAAAGTTTGGTTTGTGATTAAATCCATTTACGTTAAATAAATTAAATTCGGCATTGAAAACTTTGGAATAAAAATGAACTTCTTTACTCAAAATATTAACACGTCGGATTTTTTTTGCAATAAATCACTGTTCATTCTTGGTTCATACGAGCAAGAAAATGCAAAAAAAGCATATATTGTTGTCAAAAAATATTTTAGTTTCAATATTTTCATACCTAAAAAATATCTGTTTTAAACACTTTCTTCGCGCCTGCTCGCCTGCACACGAAAGCCGCATATCAAAATATCATCAATTTGTTGTTGCTTCCCCGTCGAAATCCATTCGTTCAGTTCGTCGGCAAGTGCCGCTTCTTGCTCCTTCATACTGCAAGCGGAATGAGCAACGAGAAATTTATTTAAGCGTTCGTATTTATATTTTTTGTTATCTCTGCCTCCGAATTGGTCGGGAAAACCGTCGGAATAGGTATAAAAAACAGCATTTTCCGACAAATCAAAACAGTGCTCGGAAAATTGATTTTCTTCCCCTCTTTTTTCCGCAAGGTCGCCTACGGAACGTCTGTCGCCCTTGACATATTGCCAATCAAGTTCGCTTTTGACATACAATAAACCGTGTTTTGCGGCACAAAAAGTGAGTTTTTGATTTGCAAATTCAATTTTAAAAAGACTGATAACCATGCCGTCCCGATTTTGACTTTCTTCCTGCCGAAGAGCCGCCACTACCCCGAGATGCAGGGCTTGCAAAATTTCTTTCGGTGTGTGAATGTTGTGAATTGAAATAATTTCGGAAAGCAAATTTACGCCAATCATGCTCATCAGTGCCCCCGGAACACCGTGTCCGGTGCAATCTGCAAGAGCCAAAAAGCAGGTATCGGAATTGATTTCTTTGAACCAATAAAAATCACCTGAAACAATATCGCGCGGCTTAAAAAAGAGCAGAAATTCCGGCAAACGACTTTCAATCGCCCTTCTCGATGGCAAAAACGCTTGTTGAATCCGCTTCGCATAATTAATTCCTGCCGTCAAATCCGTATTTTTTTTCTCAATATCAATCTTTTGATTTTGAATAATTTCGAGCGTAGAAGTCCGTTCTTCATTTGTCTGATTCAATTCTTCCAACGTTTCTTGCAGAGATTGTGTGCGCTCTTTCACTTTAATTTCCAAATTTTCTTTTGCTTCACGTTCCGTGGCAAAAGCATTTTCCTGCATTTTTTTGTTTTCGAGCAAAATCAAACGAAATTTATCACCGAGCGCAAATGAAAGCAATATGACTTCGAAAATTGAGCCTATTTCCACTCCGCGTGTTGTCCAAAAATTGAACGGAAGAACGCCGAAACGCGCCAAAACTATCATTAAAGTCCCGCATAAAAATAACAACCAAGCCAAGAGAAAAAAGCGCGCCGCCTGAATTTTTTTAAAATATGCCCAAAAACTGACAACAATTAAGGCAAGTGCGGTAATGCCGACGGCTGCCGCACCGTAACGCACCGAAAATCCGTAGCCAAAAATAAAATGCGAAATCATCGTAAAAACGCCGACTGCCGCCAAAAAGTACATTAAATAGCGTATTTTGTGCTTATGAAGTGATAAACCAAGAAATTTATTGGTGAAAATAACCGTAAAAACAATCCATCCGCCCATAAAAGTCGCCGTAAGAGAATTGTTCAAAGAGGGAACATTCGCCCATAAAAATTCAAAAGCATGCCCGTTTGTTGAGGCGACAAACATCGTCGAACTCAGCGTAGACAAGACATAATGCACGTAATTAGAGGCGCGAAACGAGAAAAACAAAAACAAATTGTAGAGCATCATCGTAACCATCACCCCGTAAAAAAAACCGAACGCCGTTTCTTCGTAACTGTCTTGCTCCAAAAAATAATTTCTTTGCATGATTTCGAGCGGAAATTGAAATGAACCGTTCGATTGCATTTTGACGTAGATTATTTTTTCTTCTTCGGGCAAAAAATTGACGGGAATGATGTAATTTCGGTTAATGATTTTTCTTTGTGAAAAAGGAAAAACGTCGCCCGATACGAATTTTTGCAGGCTGTCGTTTTCGTAATAATAAAATTCAAAGTAGTCAAAATTTGTATAAGACATTATAAAATCCCACTCAACAGGCGTTTTTTCGATGTTTTTTACTTTGAGGCGCAGCCAAAAAACGGCAGGCGAAAAGCCGAGATTGACGTATTTCCCCTTTTCGTAGCGATAAAAATCACGGTCTTTTTTTCCGGCAAGAATGTCCGCATCGCGATAATTTTTTCCTTCGCAATTTAAAATAAAGGAATGAAAGCCCGTGAGGTAGATGTTTTCACTTTTTTTCAAATCAATGCCGTCCCCCTCTTTTGCGTAAATTTCGGGCAAAAAGAAGAAAAAAAGAATTGTTAAAACTACCCGCAAGCAAAAAAAATTTGTCATGTTACATTCCTTTTTGAAATTAAATTGCTTTATCATTTGCTTTTTTTGGTCAATTATTATGTCGGCTTTTCGCTTGGAAAGCCCTTCTTGCCGCTGATTTTAACTATTCGGCAGCGAAAAGTCTGATTTTTTTACGAATTTAATACATTTCTGCAAACAATGTGCCTCTTATTTCAAATTTTTTCACAAAGTAAGCTATAAATCTTCAATTTCGGCAACGACAAAAGTACTGCCGCCTACAAAGATAAAATCGTTTTCCGTCGCTTTCGCCTTTGCAAAACGATACGCCGCCGCAACGGAGGAAAAAACTTCGCCCTTCAAATCAAAATTTCGGGCTTCTGCCGCCAATTTTTCCGCATCGAGTCCGCGCGGAACTGCCGGGCGGCAAAAACAATAAAAAGCATTTTTCGGCATTCGCGAAAGCATCGCGGAAATATCTTTGTCGTTGACCGCCCCGATGAGCATAAAAAGTCGGCTAAAATGTTGTGCTGCAATTTGTTTGGGCAAATAATTCCACGCATCTTCATTGTGTCCGATGTCGGCAATGATAAGCGGTTTTTCGGATATTTTTTGCCATCTTCCTTTAAAATGCGTATTTTTTAGCACATTTTTAAAACCGTTTTGAATATTTTCATCTGAAACAGAGAGAATATTTTTTTCACGCAAAACTTGAATTGCCGCCAAAACGCCGGCAACATTGCTCTCTTGATAGACGGCGTTCAGGGGCGAATGCAGGCAAATATCGTTATTGTCGCCCGACTTTTTTGCCGAAAAAGTACCGTTTTCGAGCTTTACCCGAAACATTTCATCGGCAAAAAACAATTCGGCATTTTCATTTTGGGCTTTTTGAAGGAAAACATCGCAGACTTCAATTTGTTTTTTAGAAACGACGACGGGTGTATTTTTTTTGATAATCCCCCCTTTTTCGGCGGCAATTTCGGGCAAAGTTTGACCGAGCAAATCTTTGTGGTCGAACGAAATATTGGTAATCAAAGCGAGGACGGGCGAAATAATATTGGTCGAATCGAGGCGACCGCCGAGTCCGGTTTCTATGACGGCAACATCAACTTTTTGCGCGGCAAAATAGTCAAAGCACATCGCAACGGTCATTTCAAAAAATGAAGGGGAAATGATTTGCAGCAAAGGCGCAATTTTGTGCATAAATTGAACGACAAAATCTTGCGGAATTTCCGCGCCGTTAATTTTGATGCGCTCTGTAAAACTTTTCAAATGCGGTGAAGTGTAAAGCCCTGCTTTAAAGCCGGCTTCGTTCAGAATTGAGGCAAGAAAATGCGATGTTGAGCCTTTTCCGTTTGTGCCCGCAATGTGTATACTCAAAAAACGATTCTGTGGATTGTCGCAAAAATGGCACAAAGTGCGTATATTATCGAGATTTTTTTTGTAAGCTGCCGCTCCAATTCTTTGAAACATAGGCAGTTGAGCAAACATAAAATTCAAAATTTCGGAATAATTATCGGGCAATTTTGGGATTTTCGGCGCAAGCGCAAGAGCGGCAATTTTTTTTGCCTCATCTTCTTCCCAAAATGGATTTTGCGGGGTTTCGCGGTGAAAATTAGCGGTCAAAATATTTTTTTCTTCTTCTGCCATTGCTTTTTTTTTATGCCGTAAAATTATGAAATAAATCGCAACTGTTCGGGCAAAATGTCGGCTCGGAGTTGATAAAAAGTTTTTTTGCTTTTTGAATTGAGATAGCCGACTTTTTCCTCAATAAATTTTCATTTTGCTGTTTTTTTTCACTTTTTGACGCTTGTGAAGACACAAGAAGGGCTTATTCAAAAAAATATGCCCGCTGTTTTTATTGTTTGTCAGCCTATTTTTTAGTCAGGCGATGCAAAAAAAGTATTGCCGGCATCTTGTCGGCTCCCCGAAAAACCTAAATTTCGCAAGCTGATAGCCTGCGGTACACTTTTTATGAACAAGCCCTGTTGAGAAAGTGCCATTGTGTTCTTGGTTTGGTGATAATTCGTGATGCAAATATATGCTTTTTTTTGATTTTTGGGAGATTTCCGAAGTTGTCAGTGTATTTAGTTTGATAAGGGTTTTACAAATCTAATAGTTAATGTAGAAACAGCCGCTGCCAAAATTATCGTCTTCTGATGTTATCACTAAAGTATCAGGTTTTTCTCCCGTATATCCTACGATATCACAACGATGAAAAGATAAATATTGATTTTGGCTCAATTATGATTTCAAGTTGCTACTAATAAGTGAATTAAAGCCTGAATTGCCACTTTACCTCGTTTTCGGATGTTGTGTAAGTATTCAAAAAATCCCAAATAATATGGGAGTCTTTCTT
>JBPOJO010000334.1:0-4524 GCA_052033485.1 Bacteroidota bacterium
TTGTCATCACGTCTATACCGCAAATATCCAAGCCGACAATTCTTGCAATTCGCTCCGCCATAAACACATTATAAGGATGGACGATGTCAGTAACGTCCGTAGCCGTGCCGCCCGTGCTGAGATTTGCGGTCGTTTTCAAAAACAATTCTTCCCCTTTCGGCGCGAACTTAAGGAATTGTACCGCGAACTTTAGCTTGCGAACTTAAGGAATTGTACCGCGAGCTTTAGCTTGCGGATTTAAGGTCGCCGACTAAAGCTCGCGGTACATTCTTTTGCAAACCCGCTGAAAACAGCAAAAGAAGATAAAACCAACGTCCGAATTCACGTTAATAAATTGATTAACAGATATTTAGGCGAAAAAAGATTTTAAAGCCTGAAACCCAAGACTAATACGTCGTCAATTTGCATTTACTCGCCTTGCCAAACATCAAAAGTTTGTTGAGCAACGGAAAGTTGCTCGCGCATCGGTAATTGATGAATTTTTTTGAGCAATTCTTTGAAATTCTTGCTCATATATTTTTTCATCTGCTCGCCGCCGATTTGGTCAGGAAAACCGTCCGAAAAGGCATAAAATGACATGCTTTCATCAAAAATAATTGTTTTTTTGGTAAAATTCGCTTTTTCTCTTTCGTGCCCTCCGATACTTTTGGCATCGCCTTTTATTTCAAAAAATTCATTTTCCTTACAATACCACAGCGGACGTTTTGCGCCGGTAAATTCAAGTGTTTTTCTGTTTTTATCCAACACCAACACGGCACAATCCATGCCGTCGTGATTATCGTTGTTGTCTTTGTTGAGAAAAATGCGCAAAGCAGCATCAAGTTTTGCTAAAATTTCATTTGATTCGTAAATTTGTCGCTCAATGACCGTTTGATTGAGCAAATTTGCACAAATTAAACTCATAAAAGCACCCGGAACCCCGTGTCCCGTACAATCGGCAACGACAAAAATCTGTTTTTTACTGCCGTTTGACCAAATTTCACTCGCCCAATAAAAATCACCGCTGACAATGTCGCGCGGTCTGAAAAAGATAAAAAAATCAGAAAAACATTTTTCTAACATTTCTCGACTCGGCATGATAGCCTCTTGTATACGTTGCGCATACGTGATGGAGGCTTGCATATCCGAAAAAAGGTCTTCGAGCAAATTGTGTTGTTGCGCAAGTTTTTCGGAAGTAAGCTTCAATTCCTCATGTTGTTGTTGAATTTCTTCATTTTTTTCGACCAATTCAAACGTGCGCTGCACCACTTTGTGCTCCAATTCAATATTTTTTTCTTCCACCAAAGTTACTCGTTTTACCTCTTCCGCCTGCAAAAGGCGAACTTGCTCTAACTCCTTATTTTTCAACTCTTCACGCATAATGTTGATGCGATACGCCAACCCGAGAGAAAAAAGCGTTACCTCCGCCATTGCCCCGATAATAAAAGCATTTTGCGTGAAAAGAGAGGCTTCGAGCATTCCGAAAGTGCGAAAAGTAGCCGTAAATGCCCCGCTCAACAAGGCAAATTGCGCAATGAAAAAATAAATCGCAGGCTTAAAACCCCCTCTGACGCAATAAAACGGCACTATCAAAAAAAGCAGCATTTGCGGCATTGCAAAAAGGCTGCTCCATTTGTCCGAAATGTCCGTTTGAAAAACAAGCGTTGAAACAAGAAAAGCAAGATTGGCAATAACCATAAAAACCAAAAACTTAAAAATTTTCGGCGTGTATTTTCTGAGTTGCAAAAATTCGATGCCGAAAAGTATCGTAAAAATCCCGCCGCAAGCCACCAAAATTTTTGCCGCAATTTTTTGCCATTCCGGATACGCGCCCCACAAAAACTCAAAAGTCATTCCTTTCGTATGCGAATCCAAGAGAATCGTGGACATTATCATCAATGAATAAAACAAATAAGCGCGGTCGCGTATATACACAAAAAGAAAAAAATTGTATAAAACCATGACTAAAATCGTTCCAACCGCAACACCGGAAATAATTTGCTGAAAATAATCATCGCGGAAAAATTTCGTTTCGGATTTTAATGAAAACGGAAAAATAGCATTGCCGAAAATATATGCTTTCACAAAAATCGTTTTAGGAATGCTGTCAATTTTTAGCTTTTTGACATAATAACGGTGCAAAAATTCACGTTCCTTAAAAGGTTTATTTGCTCCTAAATCGCTCTTTATGAATTGATTACCGCTTTGCTCATAAAATTCGACAATGCCCGGTTCTCCTGTGTTAATGCTTAAAATTCTTTCAACAGGAACGCTGCTTTTTAAGGTAATTTTGAACCAATAAGAAAAATCATTGATGCCGAAATTCAGCGTCCGGTCTGCAACGGTAAATTTTTTTGACACAATACTTTCAATATTTTCCGTTTTCGCAGAGTCTAAAAAATAGCTCAACTGACCGTCAAGTTTAGTTTCTTCTTCTTTATCCGAAACAAAAACTTCTTGTCCCAAAACGGCAAAATAATTACCCAAAAATAGTATAATTCCTGCTAAAAGTTTTTTCATTGCTGCTTATTAATTAGCAAATTACGTCTTCGATAAACTAAAACAAGGTATAGCCCGTCGAGTAAAATATTGATGACACACAAAGTGATAGGAAAAGACAAATTCGGATACAATATAAAAATATATATTGTAAAAAAAACGTCCGTTCCCAAAAATCGCCAAAATCCTATCCAAAATGAAAATTTTCGTTCCGGCATTTGCCAAAACAAAAACAAAGATAAGACAGCCATCATCAAATTCAAAATCATGCCCGAATTAATGCCCATCGGCAAATCATAAGCTGTTTTGACAAATGTGTAAATGATGAAGCCGGAGCAGGCAGCCGCAAAAAGCATGACAAAAATGTAATTTTGCCGCACAAATTCGACACTGACCTGCACTTTTCCGTAACGAAGCACAGAATAAAACATAAAAATATCTAAAAATGTTCCGAGCCGCCACAAAACAAGCAAAATATGACCGCCGAAGGCGAGTTCGAACACAAAACCCCACAACACTTCCCATACAACGTTTGCCGTGATTGCCAAAATGGGGTATTCCACAAATTTTTCGAGCAAAATTTTACGGACAACCAAAGCATAAGACAAAAACCACGAAAACGCGCCCAAAAGGTAAATAATCACCTCAACATGGGTGTAAGTTTCGTTCGTTCCGATGAGTTCACTGAGCAAATTCATGATTTTTCGAGCCTTTTTTGATAAAAAATAAATATATACCAAATATCAAGCAACAGCGAAATAACCGCCAAAGCGAGCAAAAAACCGAGTGCGGGATAATGCAAAAAAACATAGACCAACATAAATGCCGAACCAAGCATTTTGTACCACGCAACAGGATAAGAAAAAAGTTTTGATTGATTTATCCATGAAAAAAGAAGGATATACCAAAAAGACATCGGCGGCGTAATCATGTACGCAGAAGTTGCCCCCATCGGTGTATCATAGCCGTTTTTGATAAAAAAATAAAACAGAACAGCCCAAGCCAAAATGCCTGCGCCGAAAACAGGTTTAAAATATTTAACAAAAATCGGCGTGTCAGTCTGTTTGCTGCCGTACCGAAAAAGGTTATAGACTATTAATAAATCGAAAAAAAACCAAATTCGCAAACCCCAAACGAATACAAGCCCCAAGTCCGTTGTGAACAAAAATCCCCACACAAATTCCCATGCAATATTTGCCGCTGCCGCTCCCGCAGGCATTTCGACAAATTTTGTTTTGAAACTGTCGCGAATGATGATGCCGTAAGCAAGCACCCAAAAAATTGTGCCGGCAAAAATAAGGGCTAATTCCAAAGGAGAATAAGCGCAAAGATTGAGATAAGGCACAATTTCAGGGTATTTTTCACACCAATTTCCCATTTTTTAAAATTTTGTTCGTTTTTGCAATGCCAAACGATAGCCCGCAATATCGGGCGTTGAGGCAAGGTTGTTCCAAGATTCCTCGCGTTCTTTCGGAAACCAATTTTCTTGCAATGAGGGCGGAATGTAAAAATTAATTTGTTTATCATTGTTAAAATAATTCACCATTCCTTCCAAAAGCTTAATATTAAAGCGTTTAGCCAATCGCGAAATAATGCCGTTGCGGTCTAAAGCCTTATCCACACGCCCGAAAACACCGACTGTTAATTTTTCCAAAAGGTGTTCCAAAGAATCGGGATAATCGCGCACGCCGGTCATGTCTGCAAGTTCGTTACCGATGAGATAGCGCACCAAAATTTGAGGATAAAAATCGAAAAGCGTTCCGGGCGTTATCCTTTCGAGAAAATCTATGCAGGCTGTTGTCAATTCGCGTCCTGCTTCGCTTCCTCTTTTTTGATGGTCAAGAATGGCATGCCCCAAAATGCTGCCTTCCGCAAAATTTGGCGGAATCAAAGCCGGATTTACGCCCATGACGTGCCCGATGATGCGCCAAACTTGGTAATAACCCTCTTTTTCCTCATCGCTCAAATCCATGCCGATTTGCTCCATGCCCTCCAAAGGATAAACGGCCAAATCCATCAAAGTGCCCGCCATATCCTCTTGATTTA
>JBPOJO010000812.1:0-6119 GCA_052033485.1 Bacteroidota bacterium
ATGTCAAAAATTTAACAACATGCGTCCGAAATCAATCTGCAAACTTGCGATTCGGGTGCTAAATTACGAAAGATTTTATTATACTTATTCGTTCGTCAAAAAAAGATTCTGCGTGAATTTATTTTTAATTGCAAAAGCCATAAAAATTGTTTTGATTGTGTGTTTTTGCGTTTGATTGCATTAACAAACAGAATTATCTACGCCGAATATACGTAATTATTTAGCTTGTTGGCAAAAGATTGTACCATAAGCAATTATCTTGTACCCCAAACAGCTAAATTTAGCCGGCAAGATGTGCCGGCAATACTATCATGATGCTTATACACATACACCGGCAGTATCCCTGTGCTAAAAACGCAATTATTTTTGTTCAAATTCCTATGACTGTCTGAAAAAAAATTTATACCTTTGCCGTGAAATTGTGAAGTAAATTACAGATGCGATTTTTTTTTTGAGAAAGCGTAAATTTTGCATTTGCTTTCGTGTTTTTTTGCAATACTTCATAAATAATCCCGAAATTAACATTTTGACATATAATTTTCAAATCGAATGAATGATATTCAACAACTCATTGAGCAAGTTCGCGACTTGGCGGATAATCAAGAATACAATGCCGCAATTAACATTTTAACCGATTTAATTGATGTCGGCAATGCAGAAGCGCAAAATATTCTCGGTCATTTTTATCAAAAGGGCTTGGGTGTTGAGCAAAATTTTGACAAGGCTCTTCAATTATACAAGGCGGCTGCCGAACAGGGAAATACCTTTGCGATGGCTAATATCGGCTATATGTACGATGAGGGAATTGGACTTGAAAAAGATTTGCAGCAAGCGGCTGTTTGGTACAGGCGAGGTGCGGAAGGTCATAATCCGATTGCGCAAAATAATTACGGCTACAAATTGATGCAAGGTGAAGGGGTTGGACAAAACCTTGAAACCGCACTTTATTATTTCAAAAAATCTGCCGAAGCGGGCTTTCACCTCGGTCAGCATCACTACGGTTTTATGCTTTTTAACGGTATGGGAACTGAACCTCAGCGCGAGGCAGGGCTTTTTTGGTACAGAAAAGCAGCGCAAGCGGGCTACCCGCTTTCACAATACAATATTTCGGTAATACTTTTTAATTCGGAAAGAACAGAAGAAAATATCAAAGAAGCCACCGATTGCCTCTGCAAAGCGGCTGAAAGTGGCTTTCCGGAAGCTCAGGCTGATTTGGGAATAATGCTTTTTTACGGCTCTGTTTTTAAGCGCGACGAAAAACAAGCTTTAATATGGCTCACAAAAGCGGCGCAGCACGGTGTTCCGCGTGCTTTGAATGATTTGGGAGTGGCTTATTTGGAAGGAATTGGCGTAGAAAAAAATGCAAGCCATGCGAATCAATATTTTGCGGAGGCAACAAATCGGCATTTCGCGCCTTCAATGTACAATTTAGCAGTCAGTTTTCTGAACGGGCGCGGATTGGAAAAAAATGTTGAAAAAGGTGTTGAATTGCTCACTTTTGCAGCCGAAAAAGAATTTCCGTTAGCGCAAGCCGAACTCGCGGTAATGTTTATGCAAGGGAATTTTGTCGAAAAAAATCCCGAAAAGGCGGTTTATTGGTTTGACCGCGCCGCGCAAAACGGCTTAGAGAATGCACAAAATAATCTTGCTTTTTGTTATTTACAAGGAATCGGAACGGAAAAAAATTACGAAAGAGCTTCTTATTGGTTCACGCTTGCAGCCGAAAAAGGCAATGCAACCGCACAAAATAATCTCGGCGTGATTTACGAACGCGGTTTGGGAGTTGAACCCGATGCCAAAGAAGCCCTGAAATGGTACACGGAGGCGGCAAAAGGCGGCAACAAACACGCAAAAGAGCGCGTTGAATTGCTCTCCGTTGCGGAAAATTAAAAAAAGCCCTCGTTTGCAAAGACGAGGGCTTTTTTATTTATGCAATTTTTGAAAAAATGTTAAAATTCCGCACTTTTCGGTGCACGCGGGAACGGAATCACGTCGCGAATGTTGCTCATGCCCGTTACAAACATCATCAAACGCTCAAAACCCAAGCCAAAACCCGCGTGAGGGGCTGTTCCGAAACGGCGAGTGTCCAAATACCACCACAATCCTTCGGCGTGCATGCCCATTTCTTCCATCCTCTTCTCAAGATTTTCGAGGCGTTCCTCGCGTTGCGAACCGCCGATAATTTCGCCGATATTCGGAAAAAGTATATCCATCGCCGCTACGGTTTTTCCGTCCTCATTCAAACGCATATAAAATGCTTTAATGTCTTTCGGATAACCAGTTACAATGACCGGCTTTTTAAAATGTTTTTCGACCAAATAACGCTCATGTTCGGATTGCAAATCAATCCCCCACGCCACTTTATACTCAAATTTACCTTTTTTATACGCCTCAGAGTTGAGCAAAATATCAATCGCCTGCGTATATGTAATCCGCTCAAAAGGCTGCGCCAAAACAAATTTGAGCCTTTCTGTCAATTCTTTGTCATACATTTCGCACAAAAAAGCAACATCATCGGGGCATTTGTCCAAAATATTTTGTACCAAATATTTCAGCATAGCCTCCGCCAAATCCATATTTTCATAAATATCGGCAAAAGCCACTTCGGGCTCAATCATCCAAAATTCGGATAAATGCCTTGCTGTATTGGAGTTTTCGGCGCGAAAAGTCGGACCGAAGGTATATACCTGCCCCAAAGCCATTGCTCCTAACTCCGCTTCGAGTTGTCCCGAAACAGTCAGGTGCGCCGCGCGCCCGAAAAAGTCCTCCGTAAAGTCCGGCAAACCGTCTTTCACCGGCACGGCATTCGGTTTTAAGGTCGTTACTTGGAACATCTGTCCCGCACCTTCCGCGTCAGAAGCGGTGATGACGGGTGTATGTAAGTAAAAAAAACCGCGTTCGTGAAAAAATTGATGTACGGCAAAAGCCAAGTGATGCCGAATACGCATCACGGCAGAAAACGTGTTGGTGCGCATGCGTAAATGTGCAATTTCACGCAAAAATTCGAGGGTATGCCCCTTTTTTTGCAAAGGAAAAGTTTCGGAATCGGCTTCGCCGAGCAATTCGATTTTTTCGGCATTAATTTCAACATTTTGCCCTTTTCCTTGCGAAGCAACGAGTTTTCCGACAACGGAAATACACGCGCCGGTCGTAATTTTTTTCAATAAATCTTCCGAAAACAAATTCAAATCAACCACAACTTGAATATTATTCATGGAAGAGCCGTCATTGAGGGCGATAAAATTAACCAACTTGCTGCCTCTTTTGGTGCGAACCCATGCTTTTACGCAAATTTCGCGGTCAAGCTCCGTCGAAGCAAGCGCATCAACGATTTTTTCTCTTTTGGCAGTTGTGAATGTTTGCATTGCTGTCAATTTATAGTCAAAAATATGCAACACAGACAAAGTCTATGCTGCAGGCGGCGCAAATGTAAAAACTATTTTGCAAAAAGTAAAACCGAAAAAAAATGCGCAATTTTGAAAATTTAATTTTTTGTGTTTGAAGTGCGAAAAAAAAACGGTTAATTTTGCCGCTTGTTTGATAAAAATAATACGATGAAATTTTTGACACAACTTCTGACTGCCTTTCGGGTGCTAAAAGTCAATGAAAAAAAAACCGGCTTTAGCCTTATAATGATGTTTTTTTTTCCGCTTGTTTTCGGGCAGTTGCTGAGTTCGTGCGCAAGTGCGGGTTTTCCTTCGGGCGGACCTAAAGACCTTGCCGCGCCGGTTTTGCTCAACATGGTGCCGCAAGACCAATCGGTTAGTTTTCAGGGCAAAGTGTTGACTTTGGTTTTTGATGAGTGGGTTGAAGTGGACAATATTAAGCAAAACTTGCAAATAACGCCCTCTGTTTCAGGTGATTATGACTATGAAATCAAAAAAAACATTTTGACTTTAACGTTTAAAGAAGATTTTGAATCAAACACGACCTACACCTTCAATTTCGGCGAATCGCTGCGAGACCTCACCGAAAAAAACAAGTTTTCGGGTTTTGGATTTGCTTTCAGTACGGGCAATCAATTGGATACGATTTCGCTCAGCGGCAATGTGATGGATTATTTCAAAAATAAAAGCGTAAAAGGCGCGACAATCGCCCTTTATCGCGCAAGTGATACGACTGATATTGACAAGCACAAACCATATTATTTCGGAAAATCCGATTCGCTCGGCAATTATATTGTTAAAAATATTAAAGCAGGACGTTATCGTGCGTATGCAATTTCAGAGCCTAAGCCGGATATGAAATATAACAATACCGATGATTTGATAGCTTTTTTGAACGATACCCTCCGTTTGATTGTGCCGGCAAAAAATGTCAATTTTAACCTTGTTCGATATGATACGCGCAAATTTCAAATCAAAAGTATCAAAAATAATCGTCAAACAGTTGATTTACGAATGAATAAAGTTCCTTTGCGGTATGCAATTGAATTTCGGGATAAAAAGTACGACAGTTTGATTTTTCACTCACAAGCCGAAGATTTTATTACTTTTTATCATAAAAACAGAGAGGAAAGCGACACGGTTTTTGCCAAATTGACTCTCGAAGACTCTTTAAATGTAAAAATTGATACTTTGATAAAATTTAAGTTTAATAAAGTCGAAAAACCGCGAAAAATTGCTTTTTCCGGCGTTCCGTCTCCGACTCCGAGTGAGCGATTAGAGGCTAAAAAACCATTTTTGATGCACCTTCGTTTTAATAAACCTGTTTTGAAAATCAATATTGACACTGCTTTTTACAAATTGGACAAAGACAGTGTAAAAAATAAAATGCCCGTTTTTTTACCGAATTTCAATCGTTCGGAATGGACTGCCGAAATGAATCTCGCTTACACAGAAAAGGTACTTTTTCAATTTCCGAAAGGCTCTTTTATCGGTATCGAAAACGATACGCTTGCAGAACTTAAAGTTGAATACGGCATCATAAAAGCGGAGGATTACGGTATTTTGGGCGGTTTTGTCTTGGGTAGAGGTGAAAATTTTATCGTGCAAATCATTGATGAAATGAATAAAGTCGAAAAAGAACATATCGGCGGCAAGAAATTCAAATTTGAGTTGTTGAAACCGGGGAAAAAGCTAATTCGGGTCATTTCCGACACAAACGGCAACGGAAAATGGGATAACGGCTCTTTTAAAGACCGCATTCAGCCCGAAAAAATTACTTTTTATCCCGAAGAAATCAATTTAAAAGCCAATTGGGAAATGCTTGATTTCGGTATTGATGTCGACAGCGACGGCAAAAAAGTCATTCCGGAAAAAAAATAAAATCGGAGTGAAAATTTATCTCAACTCGCGTTTTCAAACAATTCAGCCGGTTTTCGGTTTTCTTTTAACCTAAATTTTGATTTACTTTGCGCCGGCAAAACAACGTTTTGCCCCGAAAATGTACAAATAAGCATCAAAAATGAGCAAATACCATCAATTGAAAATAAAGGAAATTGTACAAGAAACGCCCGATACGGTTACGATTCATTTCAAACAACCGCTTTTCGGAAAAATTAAGTACAAACCCGGTCAATACATTACGCTTTTGACAAATATTAACGGAAAAAATTATCGCCGGTGTTATTCGCTTTGCTCTTCGCCGGAAACCGATGATACGCTTGCCGTCAGTGTTAAAAAAATCGAAAACGGTATTGTTTCGGGATTTCTGAACAGCGGCGGCGTAAAAGTCGGCGATAAAATGGAAATTATTTCGCCGATGGGTAATTTTATTTTTGAACCCTCCGGCAAAACTGACAGGCAACTTCTGCTCATAGCAGCAGGGAGCGGCATAACGCCGATGCTTTCCGTTATCAAAACAGCCCTCGCAGCCGAAACGCAATCGCAAATTTTATTGCTTTACGGCAGCAAAAACAAAGAAAATATCATTTTTTTCCGTCAATTGGAAGATTTGCTCGGCAAAAGTAAGGGGCGTTTGCGGGTCGTTCATTTTCTCAGCCGCAATGCCGACAATGTTGCAGGCGCGGTTCACGGACGCATGAATGCGGATAATATCCAAAGTCATATTCAAAATTTGCCGCCGAAAAACACGCTCACGTATTTATGCGGACCTGCCGAATTGACCGATTCGGCTTATGCTGTTTTGGAAAGTATGGGTTTTGCGCAAATCAGGCG
>JBPOJO010000500.1:0-9209 GCA_052033485.1 Bacteroidota bacterium
TTCGCTGCGTAATTGCTCAAAAACCGCCTTCATCACAGGTGCGTAGGTGCGCGTAGGCGAAAGCACCAAACTGCCCGCATCAAGCGACAAATTTTCGACCGCTTCGGTTAAGCGTCGCGAGCCGACATAACAAAGATTTTCCGGAATTTGCGGGTCATAACTTTCCGGAAATTTTTCAGCTAAATAATGCGCAAATACATCATGCCGAGCGGAAGTAAGCCCGTTGCTGCCCATGCCGCCGTTGTAACGCGATTCATAAACCGCCTGCCCGAAAGATGCCAAGCCGACAATCACATCGCCCGGGCGAATTTTTCCCGTCGTGATTACTTCACTTCGCTTCATGCGCGCACAAACCGTGCTGTCCACAATGACGGTGCGCACCAAATCGCCCACATCGGCAGTTTCGCCGCCGGTAGAATAAATGCCTATACCATAATCGCGCAGCATTTGCAAAATTTCTTCCGTTCCGTTGATGATTGCGGCAATAACTTCGCCCGGAATAAGGTTTTTGTTGCGCCCAATAGTTGAGGAAAGCAAAATATTGTCTGTCGCGCCGACACAAATCAAATCGTCGAGGTTCATTATTACGGAATCTTGCGCAATACCTTTCCAAACGGACATATCGCCCGTTTCGCGCCAATATAAATAGGCTAAAGAGGATTTTGTACCCGCCCCGTCCGCATGAACAATGTTGCAATATTGTTCGTCTCCGGCTAAAATATCCGGAACAATTTTGCAAAAAGCATCGGGAAATAAGCCTTTATGAATGTTTTTTATCGCATTATGAACGTCTTCTTTGTCAGAAGAAACTCCGCGTGCCGAATATCTCATAGCTTTAGGTTTTGCGTCGGACGATTGTTGTCCGAGAATATTTTGGCAAAATTATGAATTTTTTTCAAACTTTTTTCGGCAACTGCATCAACCATTGCCAAGCGTCATTTGCATTGTCAAAAAATCCAAAAACAAAACTGTTCGTTTTATCTTCTTCCACGTGTTGTTCGACCGAAATCATGGAAAAAAAATCTTTCGGCATAATGAACGCCTTTCGTTCCATGCCCACAATCGGATAGACGGGAAACAGATTTTCGGACATCCAAGTTTGAATATCGGGCGTAAGAATAAAATGAAAATTCTGAGAATTGACCAAAATTCTTTTCGGGCGGCACTTTAAAATAAAGTCTTTGGTATTCAAAATTTCACCTTTGAAAAGCTCAGGGCTTAAGTTTCGTGTGTTTTCCGACCAATGTTCGACCCAAACAGACATTTTTTGTTCGTAATATCCTTGCTTAAAAGTAGTTTCTCCCATTAATTCAAAAGGATATTTTTTTAGCAAATTTTCCATGTGTGTATTGTTTTGCGATGCCGCAGCCCTCGGGCGTTGTGCAGGTTACGGGCATGAAAGAAAAAAAGAATACCGCAAGTTAAATATTTTTCAAGGATTTCAAAAATATCAAAACATTTTTTTGTGAAAAATGAATTGTAGAGGCTCTCCGAAAAGTCAGACAGACTCAATAAATGTTTAGCAAATTATTTTTGAAAATCCTTAACTTATTCGCTTTCGGGAGATAGAAACGCAGTAAAATAATGGGCAAAAGCCCGATTTTGGAAAATTTTGCAACAAAAAAAGAACGAAATGAAGAGTCGAATGGGAATGGCTTTAAAAAAAATCATTTTTTCTTGCAAAAAAATTCTTTTTTTTTGTCAAAATAAAAAAACATTGTATCTTTGCAGCCCTATACAAGGCTTGTCATCAAAAAAAAGACACAAATGCTATCTTTTTTTGAAATATCCGTTCTCAAACTCAAAGACGGCAAACATCAGTACGATTTTGAATTGAAAAAAGACTTTTTTGAGTTTTTCAATTTTGAAGACATACACGATGCCGAGTTGAAAGTGATGCTGACGTTAAACAAAGGCTCGCGCGTCATCATGGCAAAATTTGACATTCACGGAACTGTTTCGCTGCTCTGCGACCGCTCATTGGAAGTTTTTGAAGAAAAAATTTCCTGTGAAGAAACCGTAGCTTATAAATACGGCGAAACAGAAGAGGTATTGTCAGACGAATTGATTCAAATAACGGCAAGCACGCAATCGGTCAATGTCGCCCGACAACTGTTTGAAATGACGGTTTTTTCGCTTCCGATGAAAAAACTGCACCCAAAATTTCGCAGCGAATCGGACACTAATGACACTCTTGTATACTCATCTTCCGACATTGCGCAGGATGATGAAAAAAAAGATGATGACACAAACGCCGCTGACCCGCGGTTTTCGTCGCTCAAAAATTTAAAAGATAAATTCAATAATTTGAATTAATCTTTCGAACACATTTTTCTTTAAAATACATTTTTTTATCTTTAAATACGTCTTAAGATGCCAAATCCAAAGCGCAGACACTCGAAAACTCGCCGCGACAAACGCCGCACACATGACGGCACTACCCCTGTAGCATTCACTTCTTGCCCGAATTGCGGCAATACTGTTAAATTGCACCACGTTTGTACAGAATGCGGGCACTACAAAGGAAGACAAATCATTGCCGCAAAAGACGCGCAATAATTTGAATCAAAGAGGCTGCAAAAGCCCAAAATATCAAAACGCTGCAAAAAAAAATTTTTTGTTTGATGTTTATTGAAATTTTGGTTACTTTTGGCAGCCTCTTTTTCTTTATATCTTAACAAAGTCTTTTTACCATGTCAAAAATAAGGGCTGCTATTAAAGGTGTTCAGGGTTTTTTGCCTGAATATGTGATGAATAATCAGGAATTAGAAAAATTAGTCAATACGACCAACGAGTGGATACTCGAAAGAACGGGCATTTCCGAGCGCAGAATTTTGAAAGGCGAGGGCGTAGGAACGTCTTTTATGGCGGCTCGTGCGGCGAAACTCCTCTTGGAAAAACTGAATATTGCCCCTACCGAAATAGACCTCATCATCTGTGCAACAACCACCCCTGACATGGTCTTTCCCGCAACCGCTAATTTAGTCGGCGCGGAAATCGGTGCGAAAAATGCTTTCGGATATGATTTGCAAGCGGCTTGTTCGGGTTTCATTTACGCCTTATGTACGGGTGCACAATTTATCGAAACAGGACGTTACAAAAAAGTGCTTGTCATCGGCGGCGACAAAATGTCCTCCATTATCAATTATGAAGACCGAACGACCTGCGTAATTTTCGGCGACGGAGCCGGCTGCGTCTTGCTCGAACCCGATTCGGAAGGCTACGGCGTAATGGATTTTGTTTTGCGCTCAGACGGGGCAGGTGCCGAGCATCTTTATATGAAAGCCGGCGGAAGTCGTTACCCTGCAAGCGAAAAAACAGTTGCGGCAAAAGAGCATTTTGTAACACAAAACGGCGCGGCAGTATTCAAAAATGCCGTTCAAAATATGTCGGAAGTTGCTGTTCAAATCATGGAGCGCAATAATTTGACGGGAGACGATATACAATTTTTGGTGCCGCATCAAGCAAATTTGCGCATCATTCAGTCGACGGCAGAGCGCATGGGGCTGACAAGCGACAAAGTTTTGATAAATATTCACCGGTACGGCAATACGACAAGCGGCACAATTCCGCTCTGCCTTTGGGATTTTGAAAAATCTTTTCAAAAAGGCGATAATATTGTCCTTGCTGCTTTCGGCGGGGGGTTCACTTGGGGCGCAGTGTACCTCAAATGGGCTTACGATTCAACTGCAAAATAAGTTCGCCGAAACAAAAACAAGTTATTGAATTAACTTTTTTTCTGAAATCTTGTCAAAATTTACTCAATTTTGATTTTCAGGAGTTATCACTAATGAAATCCCTTCAATTTACAATTTTGAGGGGATTTTTATCAAAAAAATGCTCACCCTCATCACACAAAATGCTTTACTTTCGACAAGTATTGCGGCAATTTTTTTGGCTGTCGTATTTCTTTTGGCACAACATAACAAAAATAACGTTAAACTTGAGCCGGAAGAAGTTGAAAAATTATTGCATCGTCTCAATGACCCCGAACTTCAAAAAGATGAACGTAATGTCATATTGAAGAAGTTAAAACCACATTTAAAAGCAACAAAATTGCGTAAAAGCCGGCAGAATCGAGAAGATAAAAAAAGGAAAAAAAAATGACAAAAATTGATTTGATAAAAAGCAAACTCGGCAGCAACTCGGCAAAAGATACAGCCGAAGGCATTAATTTGCTTGAAAACCTTCAGCGAATGAACGACGATTTGTTGAATTTTATCTTGGCTATGAAAGATAAAACTGACTTGATTGATGCACTTTTTGCCGTTGAAAAATACTCTCAAAAACAACTCGGAATTATCAAAAAATTTATTACTGCGAATTTGCACGACGAGGATATTATTTTCAAACGCGAACTTTTAGAATTTGCCCTTGCGCAAAAGATTGACGGCTTTTGGGAAACCTGCTTGTCGTATTTGATTAACTCCGATTCTGATGAAATGTTAGTTTTTGTCTCTCTTATTTATTTGTATTCGAATATGCAAACATTCGACTTGCCGCTTATATACTCCGCCTTTGAAAAAGTCTTAAACAGTGAACATTCCTATCAAAATTGCCAAACTGCCGCTGCCTTTTTTCTTTACCGAATGACATTTAAACAAGAATATTTTGACTTTCTGACCGCAGGCATTGCCCTCAACGGCGGCATTAATCGCGAAGTTTTGAAAAATCTATTACAGGAAGAATATCATCAAAAACCGTATTTTGCGGCTTTCGACAACTTAAAAAAATTGCTCGAAGCCGACTGATTTTGATTTTTTTTTGTAACTATTTAGCCTGTTTGCCAAAAATTGCCCGCCGTTGCTTGTGTCCTCACAAGCGACATTTTCGTTGCATTGCAAGTCGTTTGTGGAGACTCAAACAACAGCGGTCAGATTTATTTTCACATTAAAATTTATAAAACAAAAAACAGCGTAACCTTTGGTAGCGAAAACACCTTTTTTTGCTCTTTTGCCCCCCAAAAGGCGTTATGCAATTCAATTTTTAGATAAAATCTTACACCAATTTCAGAGTAAATATTGTGTAACGGCTGCCGTGTTAATCCCCCAAGAATAATCGTAAATTTTCTCGGCTTCCTCTCTTTTCTCAACAAGTTTTGTGCCTTGCGCCTCTGCTTTTAAGTGTAAAAGATTGCCGACGGAGATTTTTGCATCGAGTTTTTCTATCATAGCTTTCACCGATTCAAAACTTAAATTATGCGAAATTTGTCCGCCGAAAGGCAACTCTAACCACAATAATTCCCCTTTTTCTACCTCCAAAACGCCAAAACAAAGCCCTTTGCTTAAATTATTTGTTATTCTGACTTGATACACCACACAAGAAGGGTCATACGCCACGCCGGTTTCTGCTGATATGTGCATCGCTTGCGAACTGTCCATTACGCCGACTGTCATCTCCGGCGCCAAAGCTCCGTTTGTATAAGCATTGCAGGTAAAAACCGCATAAATTGCCCCCAATTCTCGTAATTTTCTTACATCAACTTCAACATATTCCGCCGTTCCGATATTTTCAGGAATTTGACGAATATCGCCGCTGTGAAGGCAGCCCTCGGGCGATAAATTCCCGTAGTAACAAATTACACGCGCTTTCGGATAAATTACATGACAACTCAAATCCATATCCAAGTGCATCGCCGGCATTCCCATGCCCCATTGCATAAATAAACGCAGTTTTTCACCTTCCAAAGCAAATCGCGTACCCGTCAAAGCGACCGGCAAGTCCTGTACATTATCACTTCGGTCGCCGACCGCAAGCGGCATTTTGTAAAGCACCGGCTCAATGAAAATACTTTCATATTTGCGCGGAATACGAGCATAGCGCGATTTCATTACCCGCAAAAGCATATTTTCGATGCTCTCACGCATATCAGCAAGTTCCGATTCGCTGTAAAAGGCAATTTGAGGATTTTTCGGAACGGATTTATTCACGCCGCCGAGCGGTTTAACAGAGCGTGTGCCCGACAAATTAAAATAATTTGCAGCATTATTATTGAGCGAAAAAAGCAGCCGCGACGGAATTTTATCACAAATTTCCTCAAAATTCGCAAGCGTAAGCTCAACTTCGAAACGCAAAATGCAGGAAAAAAGGGCGCGCGCAAAAAGTCCGGGGCGTTCTTTGAGGAGCGCAAATAAAATCTCCGGCTCTTTTTGACGATAAGCAGCACTTGTTTTGCTCCCCCAAACACCGTAATTTTCCTTGTAAAAAATATCCAAAAGCGTTTTTAATTTTTCAAAACCTTGCTTTTTAGCGTATTCGGGCAGGCGCAGTGCGCGTATGAGGCGTACCCACATTTGCCTTTTCGGGTGCATATTCTCGGCAAGTTGCGCAGGAGAAGCCTTCATTTGATTGAGCAATCGGGCAAAAAAACGGGATTTTTTTCTCGAAAAATGCAAATGAAGTGCCTTTTTTTGTTCTTTAACTGCCGCCTCAGATTTTTCTTTGTCTTCTTTCAAAAAACCAAAAAATTGCGCAATCGCAATAAAAGGAGTCATTTGTTTGATGTTCTTTCTGACCCTTTTCAAAATGGTTTTTGGTTCAATAATTTTCAAAAATCCTGTTTTTTCATACCATAAAAAACGCAAAATATCATTCGGCAAGCAAAATATTTGCGCGGCTTTTTGCTCTTCTAAATTGTCTATAAAATGGCTTGCAACGCACATTAAGGTCTCTTTCATGCCGATTTCAGCATTTTCGGGGTAGGGCAAATTTCGCAACAATGTTTTCAGCGAATCAATTTGCGTAGCGTCGAGGGGCGTTTTGGAAGCAAGTAAATCGCGCAAAAAGTCTATCGCATCATTTTCCGTCCACAGTTCCAAAATTTTCAATTTTGACCCTTGACCTGTTTTTTCAATTTCGCCAAAAACAAACGGTTTGCCGCAAAAAGGGCAACCGTTATAGCGTTCTAAGGGAAAAGTGTTGTCGGGAATGAGATGTCCGCAGGGCAAAACGGTGCCGTCCGCACCGAAAATACCCGCAAAAAAAACAGAAAAATGATAATCGCGCAGCTCACCGGTAGGAACTGACCAATTTTTTACAAGCGGAGTCCAATTTTTATTCATGCCGACAATTTCGCGCATAAGCAATAAACTGTGGTGCAGAAAATCGGAAGAAGTCTTGCGCAAAACAGACATGAGTTTTTCCGACAATGAAAAACCCAATTTCGCCAATTCTGCCGCAAAAATATAGGAATTTTCGACCGTTTCGGCTGATTCTGATGCCTTTATTTCTTCGGCAGGTACATAAAAAGCGGCACAACGAATGCCTGCGGCAAAGATTTCTTCTGTTTTCATGCAGATATTTTTAAACAGTCAAAATAATTTTTTGTAACCGTATAGCTCGCAAAAACTTGCAATTCAAGCTATTAGCTCCCACAGCAATCGGGCTAAACAGTTCATTTTTCTTAAAAAACACAAATTTATGCGGGGCAGACAGGAATCGAACCTGTATCTGCGGGGTAGCAGCCATAGAAGTAAAATGAACTTGTCCGAGCGTTAATTTCCGCACTTGGGAATCGAACCGTTTTGCCCTTTCGGACAACCAAGATGAAGTAAGTGCGAATTGAACGGGCGAAAATTGAACATTTGAACGCTGTTTTACCATTAAACTACTGCCCTCAGCCGCGTTAATTTTGCTGCTTGTTGAACCCAAATCAAGAGAAGTAAGCGAGCAATTGAACGCGGCATAACAAATGTAGATAAAAAAAATTATATTGCAAAGATTTTTTTAGGAGAAAAAATTAAATTGCAAAAAAATGCTGATGATGTTTGAAAGAGCGGCTAAACTTCTTTCGGAAAAGTTGATAACATGGCTTGATTACTTCATTTTGATGTTGCCCAATATCCTTTTCGCACTGACGGTTTTGTTAATATTTTACGGAACGGCAAGAATTTTATCTTCGGGCGCAAAAAAAATACTCGAAAAAACACGTTTGAGTTATTATTTACAAACAGTTTTTTCGGCTTTGATATATTATTTTGTCATTGGTTTCGGCACATTTGTCGCGCTCGAAATCTTAAAATTAGACAAAATTGTACTTTCTTTACTTGCGGGTGCCGGGATTGTCGGTCTTGCGTTGAGTTTTGCTTTTCAAGACTTGGCGACAAATTTAATTGCGGGCTTTTTCCTTTCTTTTCAAAATCCGTTCAAAATCGGCGACCGCATCGAAACGAACGGATTTACGGGCATGGTGGAGCGAATCGGTATTCGTTCGGTGAGCATCGTAACGGACGACCTTTTGCACATTATTATTCCTTCGAAAGATGTTTTTCAATCGCCTCTGAAAAATTTTGACCGCGTTTCGCAACGTAAAATTGTGATAAAAATCGGAGTTTCGTATTCCGAAAACTTGGAAAAAGTTGAAAAGGCTGTTTTTGAAGCACTTTCGACCGTAAGTGATGTCATGCAGGACGAACCGAAGGAAGTTTTTTTTGAGGAGTTTGGCGCGAGTTCAATCAACTTTACTCTGCGATGCACAACAGAAAAAAGCGACCAAACGCATTTTCTTTCTGTCCAAAGCAAGATTATCAAAGCCGTTAAAATTGCTTTTGAAAGAGAAAAAATTACGATTCCGTTTCCGATTCGGACGATTCAAATACAATCATAAGCAGTGCCGCAAGAATGATGATTGCGGTGATTTCATTTTTTTCTTGTTTCCAAAAATCGGTATTTTCACATTGTTTGCAACAACTTAACTTTTACTACCGAGGCGGCAGATGCGGCAGGTCTATTCCTAAACAAATTTTTGAAAAATATTTTTTGGGGGCGTTTTTTTGTATATTTGCGGAAAAGAAAAATAAGATGAAAGTAAAAAAACAAGATTTGCCGCTCTTGCCTGCCGGACAGCAGGATTTTCAATCGTTAATAACAACGGGAAGATTGTATGTTGATAAAACAGAATTGATTAATGATTTAATCCATGACGGTAGTATTTTTTGGTTCCTCGCTCGTCCGCGCCGTTTCGGTAAATCATTATTAATCAGCACATTGAAAGAAATTTTTTTAGGCAAAAAAGAATTGTTTACGGGGCTGTATATAGAGGATAAAATTGTTTGGGAAGCATATCCTGTGATTCATTTGGATTTCAGCAATATGGATTTTCAAGGAAAAGGTTTGAAAATTGCGATTCACGACCGCCTCACAAAAATTGCAGAGTCTTACGAAATTGCGCTTAAATCAACGACAAACGGCAGTATGTTTTCCGAATTAAT
>JBPOJO010000657.1:0-2444 GCA_052033485.1 Bacteroidota bacterium
GCCCGTTTATCAAAAATGTCGACATTATTGACTTTCCGGGTGCTCGTACTCGTCCCGAAATTATTGCGTTGAACTCAGAAAATCTGCTCGAAATGATGCTTCGCGGTAAAGTATCATATCTTTTCAATCACTACTCTTCGGATTTAAAATCGAACACTTTGTGCGTGTGTATGCGTACGCCACAAACAAACGTCAGCACTATGCCGCGTTTGGTAAATCAATGGATTGATGACAACATCGGCTCAGACGCAGCGGAACGCGCCCTAAATATCAACCCGTCTCTGCCTGCACCGTTGTTTATTATCTTTACATGGTGGAATACGCAATTGACCCTTGATTATAGGGATAATACAAATCCTTCCGAGCGTATCGAAAAGCTTTTTGAAACAAGATTTAAAGAAGAAATCCAAGGCGGCTATCAATGGGTCAGCGATTGGGTTATACGCAATAATCGCGTCAACCGATTTTCAAATTTTTATCTCTTGCGCGATTTTATTAAGTCAAAAGACATCTTTGTACAGAATTATGAAAACGGAGTTTTCAAATCTGAAGTTGAGCCGACTTCCTTTCCTGATGACGCTAAAGCAAAGTTTTATGACAGCTACAAAAATGCCTTTTTAGATTATCACAAAAAAAACGACCGTTTCTTCCTTGACCCTGAATTAAGTTTTTCGGAGGCAAGCGAACCGAACAAAGACGGAAGCGATTTGATAATTCAAAATTTGCAACCTGTTTCTTCAAATGCGGTCAGTGTTCCCGTTTATCTCAATAAACTAAACTCGGCACTCGAAAAGTTGAAAAAAGAAGTCGTCAAACACTATCACAGTGATGATGCTGACGAACAAATTCGAAAAGCCGCACGTATGGGAGCTGATTTAGAAATTCGAATGAATATGGTTTTCGGGCGCGATGTCTATTACTTCGGAAGCTTTATTGAGCATTTAATTGTTTCGGAGCACGAAATTTTTGAAATTTTCCAAACAACACTTCAAGAAACGGAAATCACGGACAAGAAAAAATTCGATGCCTTGATTTTGTACCGCACTTCAAATCCCGAGTTGTCGGCTCAAGCAAGTTTTGAAGACAATCTGAACGTTTTGATAAGGAAGTATTATTTCAAATCGGCAGAAGAAGCGAAAGAAAAGTTTGAATCGGAAGGGATAGACCTCAATGAGTTGTTTTACGGCAATTCGGATTTACAAAACAATTCCGAAATCTTAGCCGCTAAAGCACGTGAGTTTTGGATTAACAAAAAACTCGATATTGCGAAGTTTAGTTTCTTTGTCGAAAAGGGCATGGACAAAGGTCTGCTTTCGGAGCTTTTCAAAAACATGATTGTTCGCTTCGACGAATTGAAAATGTCCAAGAAAATTGCAGCCGAAATTCGTTCATTCGTGGACGGCATGAAAAAAATTGATGATGCTACGGAAATGGTTGCGCATATTGCCGCAGGTTTTATCAATGAATTTGTCAATTCTCTCGGTTGGAAATATTACACAAAAGCCGAAAAAGACGAACTTAGAGCTACCTCTGTCGAAAATAAACTGTATCTCGACCTTCCGGGCGAAGAAGAAGTTTTTGAATCGCTTAAACGTGATGAATATGCGGACGGAGCTATGAGTGTTGAGAAATTGATTGATTTCATGCAAGAATTGAACGAATTGCTCAGCAGAAACCCGGTGCCGAGAGAGGCTTCCGCAAACGTCCCGATGTTGAAAAACTATCAGCGATGGACTAACCTAATGAAGATTATGTTTGTTGCGAATTGTGACATTCCGACCTATAATCCTCAAGCGAATGCGATGCTCGGCGGCATTATTGACAAGCTCAAAAATTTTCACTTTTCAATTGAAAGTTGATTATGGCAAATAATATCGTTTTTTCGGGCAGTTTGCAAGGCTATAAGCCTGTATATTGGCGAAGTACGCCCGTATATGCAAATTATGACAAAATTTACCGTTATCTCACTGCGCATTTCGGCAGTGAGTATTCATCTGTTTTCTCCGAGCCGGTAATTTCCGAAAACGCTCTTGAGGGTAAAAAGAATGCCGATTGGGTCTGCAATGAAGTCGGGAAAAATTTTGCGCCGATATCTCGTGTAACAAATACCGAGCTTAAAAAGAAAATTCTTGATGACTTTCAACAAAAGTATGCAAATTTGCTTGAGCACGCCGAAACGATTCAAAAAACAGGCAATGAAGAAGAAAAAAGCATGGGGAGTTTCCTTGCTAAATTACTCTCTTTGCCCGTTTCGGAAAGTCAAATCGTAACGGACGGAGAATCTTGGACGATAGTTTTGTGGGGCTTTGAAGCAAAAAACGCTTCTAAAGCTTTGGGTGAAGTTCATGACATTATCATCATTCCGAAAAATAACACAACCGAAAAAAAACAATCTGAGCCTCTTCAAGAGCCTGTGCTGAACGACACGCAAAAAGAGGAGATAA
>JBPOJO010000747.1:0-1591 GCA_052033485.1 Bacteroidota bacterium
GTGAGTCTGATTTTTCCACCCAACCCTTGCTCCAAACAGACTTCAAAACAGCCTCAAACTTATCTTCATCTTCGGGCGTGAGCAAATCAAACAAAGTTTCGTAAGGGATACTTTCGGGCGGTAAAACGGAGAAGACGGACAGAAGTGCGCGCTCTTCATCATGCAGATTGGATAAATCATACATTGCTTCGAGTATCTCTTCCGACTTTGCAGCTTGTATTTCCCAACTGTGCCAATCGGTTTGTACGGTCATGTTTTTATTGGTGCGAATGTTGAGCATGCCTTTTCCTTGTATGTCCGAGAGCAAGTCCGACAAGCCGTATCTGCGGCGGTTTGCGTTGAGATTGCGCAGGTTTTTCGCCAAAACTTCCAATACAAGCGTATTACCGCCAACGGCATCATAGACTTTTAAAAGCAATTCGTTTTCGCTCGTGTCGTGTTTGGGATAATAAGCCTGAAAAAGTTCGTGTGCTTTTTCACGTATTACGGCTTTGACTTTGTAGCATTGTGCATATTCGAAATGCTCCATTCTTGTGGTCAATAGCAAATGAAAATTCGGACAAGTGCGCAGTTTTTGATAGTATTTGCTCAAATCTTCGGGTTCATTGGCATTGTCTAAAACCAACAAGCAAGGTTTGTCTAAATTTTTCATTGCCCTCAGTACCCTGTCCAAACGCTCATCTTCCGAAATACCGTCGGGAAATTCAACTTGCAGCGGTTCTTTAAGCCGCAATAAGGCATCATAAATGCTCGGTTGCGCCAAAACAAATGCCAAATGACAGTATGCGTTTTGGTATTCGTGATAATAATGCGAAGCAAGGGAAGTTTTTCCGATGCCGCCCTGACCGTTCACCAACAGCAAAATATGGTCTTTCTTGTCGTCAAAAAGAATATCGTGTAATTCTTTTAGTTCGTTCTCTCTGTGCAGAAATTTTTCCGGTAATGCCGGCTGTAAAAGCAAATGACTTTTCGGTTTGCTTAAAGACGCAGCAATTCTGTCAAAAAAATCTTTGCCCTTGCTTTTTTCCAAAACCTCCGCCCACAAATCTTGATGTAATCGGTCTTTGATTTCTTTCATTGGAAAAGCCTGCTCCGTACCGTCCGAAAACTGAATGATAATATCGCCAACGTGAAAATTTCCGCCGATACTGCCTATTCTAACATTAGAAACAATGTTTTTTGAACTATTGAATTGTGCTGCCATAAATTAGCTGTTTGTTTGGTTTTTACAAAGTGCCTCCATAATCAGCTGATGCCGAAAACGCCATTGCCCGCCGTCTTTTTCCATTAATCCTGTGTGCGATACCTGATTGAGGAAAGTACGAAGGCGAAGGGGGATTTTTTGTTGAATAAACAAGGATAAAATTTTTGTAAAATAGCCAATTAAAGGAGATAAATAGATAACGAATAAGGGTAATAAAAAGATAAGGGCTGAGGGAAAATCATAGGAAAATTTGAATTTACAAAAAATGAATAAAGAAAATAGTACGTATGAGATTGTAATCATAAGACGCTTTCTTTCCCTTTTGCCTGTCATTATCATTTTGTTTATCAAATTTGCGTAAGGATTTCTATATAAGTTGATGTCGAT
>JBPOJO010000025.1:0-1735 GCA_052033485.1 Bacteroidota bacterium
CGAAAAATACCTGAAATTGCTCACCGATTTGCGCAAAAAATTGACTATTCTTGCCAATAAAATTGAGCCGAAAGTGTATGAACACGGCTTTTTGAAAAGTTAAAAAGAAAATAAATTTTGTTCAATCTCCGCCGTTGCTTGTGTCCTCACAAATGCCGGCATCGCATATTTGGGTTCGCTTGTAGGGAGACAAGCGACGGCACAAAGAATAAAGCATTGAAAAAAAGGGTTATTTGTTTTTGTTTTTTGCAAAAATGAATTAACTTTGTTTTATATTTTGAAACGTAAAAATGGAAGTAAAAACAAAGGATATTTTCGAAACAGAAAAGAGGAAGGGCAAAAATCAGAGCTTGGGCAAAAGCCTACCGGCAAAGAAATTCACCTTGTTTTTTCTCGTGGGGTTGTTTGTTTTAGCCTTTGCTTTTTCGGTATTTAATTCTTCGCAGGAAACAGCAAAATTTGACGAAATAGTCGAAAAATTGACACAAAACGAAACGCTAAGTACTGATGAAGAAGCCTTTTTTTGTCAATACCTACAAGTTGAGAATGGTGCAGATTGCCAATCCTTGCTTCAAGGCTACCGAAATAGAGTTGCCTTGTGGAATAGTTGCGACCTCAACGACAAAATTTTACTATTAAACGCTTTACCTTTCCTTTCGGAAGCTGACAGAGAAATTTTGCGCGAACTCGAAAGTGAAACCGACAAAAAAGGTGCAGAAGTAAATTTTGGTGATGAAAAAAAACTCTGTGAGGATTTTAACGTGAAGGATATGCGCGAATATCATACGAGTTTAAAGCGAAAGCTAAAAAATCGGTTTAAGGAGCAGATGTTTAAATATTTAGCTAAAGATGAGCAAAATAACCCAGATTTTGGTGTTTCAAAAAATGGTTTTGTTGTTTTTCGCTCTGTAAAATCAAAGAAAACTGTCAATACCGGTGAAAAACCTTAAAATGTTATGGAAAAATTAATTGCGGTAGAACTTGAATTTCAAACAGCGCACCTTGTAAATTTAGGACTTACGCCTATTTATTCAGAAATAGTTGATATGATACTTTCCGGGGAAGATAAGCAATTGTATGAACGTGTACTATTGGATAATAACGATTTATACGTTTTACTCTGTGCAAGGTGCAATAGAGAAACGCAAGAAGCCGATTTAGCCGATTTAAGCGATATTTTTCTCACACTTCGTGAATTTTTTTCGGTCAAAAAAAGCGATTTCACCACAGAATATGGCAAAAAGTATCAAACTAAACTATTAAGATTGAAAAATGATTTTTTTTCGCATTTGCCCAAAATTTCCAAACGCCAAGAAAAATCAAATTTTTGGCTTAATGATGTTGCTCTTACGCTAACTTATGATGTAGAAAGCACATTTAAAGTGCAATTTGACCCTGAATTTTACAAAAAAACATTTCCCAACGTGCGAATCTGTTTAACTGTTTTTAGAAACTGATTTTCCATGTAAAGTTTTTAATAAGTATAATTGTTAAACCTATTTATCGGATAAATTTTACGCATTTTTCAGCACACAAAAACAAAAAAAAACGGAATTTTTTTTTTGAAAAAGCGTTTTTCTGTTTTTCTGAAATGAAGAAAGCTATGCCATTGTTTGTGTCCCCGTATATAACTTCGTGATTTTGTTGCATTTGTTGCTTGTGAGAATACAAGTGGCGGCGCAAATGGGCGAGAAGGAAATTTTTTTTCAAAAAATAGTTCTTTTAGAAAAAAGTA
>JBPOJO010000020.1:0-4348 GCA_052033485.1 Bacteroidota bacterium
TGCCGCACCTATGCCGGAACTTGCGCCGGTGATAAAAGCAATTTTTTTCATTTTTTTAAATCAAATTTGAGGTCATTTACGACACAAAACAAGTTAAAAATCTTAAAATCGCATATTTCAAGGATAAAATTCATTTTTTCGCAAACCTACTTAAAAAAACAGAGATTGCAATAAGGGCAAAAGTAACCGGCAAAATAATGTAGATTTGTAACTGTTTAGCCTGTATACCGCGAGCTGTAGCTTGCGGATTGGAGGATGGTATCCTGCAACAAGAGAATGTAAGGTCGCAAGCTAAAGCTCGCGGTACATTTTGGGCAAACCGGCAAAATAATGTAGATTTGTAACTGTTTAGCCTGTGTTGGCGGACCGGTATTTAAAAATTGCAAAAATTATTTAATCTTGTTAAACACAGAGTTTTTTTCTCAACTACAGTTGCTTTTTTACGTAATTAGAAAGTTTTGTTTCAAGAAAACACGCGATTTCAAGTTTTTCTTGTCAATTTGCCTTAACTTATACATCAAAAAAAAATAACGGCAAAATTGTCGTTCGTTTCAAAAATAGTCGTACCTTTGCGTTTCATTTATCGAATTTTTATGCAATCCATAAGAAATATTGCAATTATTGCACACGTTGACCACGGTAAAACTACCTTAGTGGATAAGATGATTATGCTCGGAAAAGTTTTTAAAGAACATGAAAATCCGGGTGAATTAATCATGGATAACAACGAATTAGAGCGCGAACGCGGCATCACAATTTTGGCTAAAAATGTTGCCGTCAATTACAAAAACGTCAAAATTAACATCATTGACACACCCGGTCACGCCGATTTTGGCGGTGAAGTTGAGCGTGTGCTCAATATGGCAGACGGCGTTTTGTTGCTTGTTGATGCCTTTGAAGGTCCTATGCCGCAAACTCGTTTTGTATTGCAAAAAGCCGTTCAATTAGGTTTGAAACCTATCGTTGTCATCAATAAAGTTGACAAAGCGAATTGCCGCCCTGATGAAGTGCACGAAGCAATTTTTGATTTGATGTTTCAACTCGAAGCATCGGAAGACCAGTTGAATTTCCCTGCCGTTTATGGTTCGGCGAAACAAAATTGGTTTTCTTTGGATTACAAAGATAAAACAGAAGACATCACGGTGCTGATGGACACAATTTTGGAGCATATTCCCGCTCCGAAAGTTGCCGAAGGCGCGTTTCAAATGCAAGTAACTTCTCTTGATTATTCGAATTACATCGGACGTATCGCAATCGGAAGAATTTTTCGCGGAGAAGTGAAAGAAAATATGCCCGTCATGCTCATTAAACGCGACGGAACAATGCAAAAACACCGCATTAAAGAGGTGTACGTTTTTGACGGATTGGCAAAAAGAAAAGTCAGTGAAGCAAAAGCAGGCGAAATTTGCGCTTTGGTCGGGCTTGAAGGTTTTGAAATCGGCGACACTGTTGCCGACCAATTGAATCCCGAAGCACTTTCTCCGATTGAAATTGACGAGCCGACGATGAGTATGCTTTTCACTATCAACAACTCTCCTTTTTACGGCAAAGAGGGCAAATTTGTTACTTCGCGACATCTCAAAGACCGCTTGGAAAAAGAATTGGAAAAGAATCTTGCGCTTCGTGTACGCGAAACAGAGTCTGCCGATTCTTTCATGGTTTTCGGGCGCGGCGTTTTGCACTTGTCGGTTTTAATCGAAACAATGCGTCGTGAAGGATATGAATTACAAGTAGGACAACCGCAAGTAATTTTCAAAAATATTGACGGCAAAAAATGCGAGCCGATTGAGGAATTAACGATTGACTTGCCGGAAACTGTTTCCGGAAAGGCGATTGAGCTCGTAACACAACGTAAAGGCGAAATGATTTCGATGGAGCCTAAAAATGACCGTATGAAACTTGTTTTTATGATTCCTTCACGCGGAATCATCGGTTTACGCACACAAGTTATTACCGCAACTTCGGGCGAAGCGGTGATGACGCATCGTTTTGTCAGTTACGAACCGTTCAAAGGCGAAATTAAAGGGCGCATCAACGGCAGTTTGATTGTTAAATCAACCGGCACGGCGATTCCTTATTCAATTGACAAATTGCAAGACAGAGGCAAATTTTTTATTGAAGCATCTGATGAGGTGTACGAAGGTCAAGTTATCGGCGAACACTGCCGTCCCGGAGACCTTGTTATCAATGTTACGCAAGAGAAAAAATTGACCAATATGCGCGCGTCCGGCTCAGACGACAAAACGCATATTGCTCCTCCGATTCGTTTTTCACTTGAAGAATCCTTGGAATACATTCAAGCAGACGAATATGTTGAGGTTACGCCGAAAAATTTGAGATTACGCAAAATTTATCTCAATGAAACGGAGCGCAAACGTTTTTCAAAAGAACTAGCCCTCTAAGAATCGAATTATGTTTCGCCCCGATGAATAATTGAATTTATCGGGGCTTTTTTTGTCAAAAAAAAAGCAATTTACTTTTAATCAGTACATTATGACTGAAAAAACATTATTAATTGAACCTTTTTATTTGCCGAATACAGACTATTTTTCACTGATTTCTCGCTATCAAAAAGTTTGTTTGGATTTTCACGGTCATTACGAAAGGCGCACATTTCGGAATCGTGCGTATGTTTTGAATGCGGAAAAAACGGTTGAATTGACTGTTCCGGTAAAAATGTCCTCGCATTTTACGGCAATGTGCGATGTACGGACTGAGCAAAATCAGCGATTTGCCGAAATTCATTTTCGCACTTTACAATCATGCTACGGGAAATCGGCATTTTGGCTTTATTTTGGGGATATTTTTGAAAAAATTTATCTTCAAAAGCATGAATTTCTTGCCGAGTTTAATTTTATGTTAACAGAAATGCTTGCGCAAAAACTCGGTTTAAGTACGCGATTTTATACTTCGGAAAAATATTATGAGGGGGAGGAATTAGAGCAATTTGATGATTTCAGGGGGCGTATTCACCCGCGCAAAGCAAGTTTGAAAGGGGATTTTGAGCCTTATACACACGTTTTTTCGCCTGTTTTTGTCCCGAATTTATCCGTTCTTGATGTGCTTATGACGCAAGGGAAAGCTGCGAAGAGGTTTTTTTAGGATTTTATCCCCGCCCCAAAATTTTCTTTAAGCCTTTATGCAAGCTCGGAAAGTGTTGTTTAATTGACATACTTGTTTGATTTTTAAGCAGTTCTAAATCAGTTTCAAAACTGCCGATATAAATGTATTGATGCAATTTAGAATGGTGAAAAATTTTACCTTGTCCGAGACTGTAAAAGGCAAAACATGGTTTTCCGAGTGCTGCTGCAAGAGTTGCGCCGCCCGAAGTGAGGCAGTAAAATTCTTTACAAGAAACAATGACACTCATATATTCTTCCAATGTCGGTGTTATCAGTTCATTTTTTGCAAAACCAATCGGAAAATTAGTTTCGCCTCTTGGTTTTAATTGAAAATCAGGGATAAATCTGTTTTTTTTAAAAAAATTTTCAATTCCTTTGGTTTGAATGCGTCCGACATTAGAGACATAATTCGGGTCATATACGACTGCATTTTGCAAATCCGAACGTATTTCGGGCTTAAAATAAAGCTCGGGTTCACGAATCCTTTCTCCGTCGTCAAATCCGTGCGCATATACAAGTGCGTCAATGAGGTTAAAATCGGGGTTTTGTTCCGTAATCGGGACGACATCAATGAAAGTTTTACAGCCTTCTTCTTCGATAAATCCGTCGACATACGGGTTCAAATCCCAAACAATTTTTTTATAATCCGGATGTCTGAAAGGCGAGAGAGTAGAAATAAACACTTTGTCATAGCCCGCCTTTTTCGCTAAACGCGGTAAAGGGGTGTAAAAAAGATGGTCGCCGAGTCCACCGTACATGATTTGAAAAACAATTTTTTTCATGCTTTTTTTGCTTTTAGGTAAAGCCATTCCATTTTTTGAAAAGTCAACAAACCACCTCGACCTTCAGAAATTAAAATTTGTTTTTCTGTCTCGCTGAACCCTGTTAGTTCGGGAAATTGTGAAAAATTACGTTCGGTTGTTTCAAAAACTGTTTGTTCATGCGAATTAGTAAATCTTTTTTTGAGCGTTGCTGAAATCAAAGGGTTTATCTTATCATGCATTTCAATGAGCAAATCGCATTTTGATAATTTTGCTATGACCTCATCTGTAAACAATTCATACTCGTACCCTTCGCAATCGCACAAAATAAAAGAAGCATGACCGAAATCAAAATTTTTTAACGTGTCGGGACTGCAAAAACTTTCAAACCTCATATTGCCTATTACTTCGTTTTCTTGAGCCATTTTTTTGCAAAGGTTAAGAGCTTTTTCTTCAATATCATAC
>JBPOJO010000685.1:0-9692 GCA_052033485.1 Bacteroidota bacterium
ATAGAACTCGTGCTCGGCGTTAATCGGCACGTCGAAACGCAGGGCATTGTCAATTTCATTTATGGTGTACGCTTTTTTATAATAGCGAAGTTTGTCTTCCATGTTGTTTTTTTTGCAAAAATAAGAAAAATAAATTAAAATGAAACCTCCACCGACATTTTCCGCTACTATTTCAAAATTTGCTAATTTCAAGCGTAAATTGTCCGGCATTTTTTTTTCTTTAAGAAAATTTATCTCATTTTTGAAAAACAGGGACAAAAAAAAGTACCGATAGAGTCGATACGTTGGTAGTAAAAAAAAATAAATTACCCCCAAGCCTCGTAGAGGCGTACCATTCTTTGTGTAGGAACACCTCTACAAAGCTTTTTGCAGAAGATTATAGGCGAGCAAAGTTGTGCATAGATACTTTCAAAATCGCCTTTTAAAAGGTTAATTTTCAATTCCTGACAAATTGAAATTATCCATGAATTGCGCTCCAATTTAGGAACGGCAATTTTCATCAAAGGGCTTGCGATGGCAGAAAGGACTTTTGTAAAGAATTTAGTTTCCATGTCAGATTAGTTAAAAGTTGAACCGCGAGCGTCTTTGATGTTGAAGATTTTTTCGGCAGTTTGATTGAAAATAGTTCCTTCGTTTTCATTTTTCAGACTTTCTAAGCCCGCTTCACCGCTTGCTTCTTTCGCAAAAACAGCCAATTGCTGCGAAAAATCATGCGCTTTTATTCCTTGCATAAACTTACTTTTCAATTCGGCATAAATCGGTTTGAGATGCGCAGGTATTTCCGCTGCATCTAAGGCATCAAAATAACCTTGAAAGTTGCCCGCTTCGAGGCATTTGATTGCATTTTCCGTATGTGTTTTCATGCTTGGGATTTTTTGCAATGATAAAGAACATTTTTAAAAAATCCAAGCGGCAAAAAAGAAAAAGGATTTTTTCATTTTTGCCGCTTCTTTTGGTTTGCCTATTCAAAAATGCTTGGTTTTTGAGCAAAAAAAAGGAAATTTTACAGATTTATCAGTTTTTTAATCGTTTCGATAAACTCCTTAGTTGGGTTTATCAACGGCAAAATATCGTCTTCAGTCCAATCAACTAAATCGGCGTAGTCAGCAGTTTGTCTTTTATCAAACAACTTGTTGTAATGATTGTTCATTTGACTGCTTATTTTGCCTGTTTTTACAAAATGTTGCGCAAAAAGCGTCCTAACGCCTTTGTGTGTTTGAGTTGCATAACCTTCTTGCAAAAGCAAAGCTGTCAGAGCATAAAAAGCTGCATAATACAAGCGATTGGCACAAGTATTCCACAGTTTATGCTGAGCAATTAAGCTCGTTTCTTGCCAAGTTGATTCCGCTTTTTCGATTCGGTAGGCAATATACGCCTTTTTTTCCTCATTTGTCATACCAAAATCCCCTCGCGTTGGATATTTTCGTAATAAGGCGTAATGCGAAATTTAGTGTGCCATTCACTTTTGTTAAAAATCTGCAAACTTAAAACTTCGGCTAATTCCAATTCCTTCAAAGTTACAGGCAAACGCAAAGCATCTTCTAACTCAAAAGAAACCTTATTTTTTTCGGTTAAAAGCAATAAATCCCAATCCGAATCGGGTTTGGCATCACCGCGCGCACGACTGCCGTATAAAATGAGTTGTGCGGTAGGTTCTATTTTCAAAATTTCGGCTTTCAAATCATAAAGCCAATGGTTTTCGGGGAGTTTCATAAGTTTTAAGAGAAAAATTAAACAGGATACCGAAAAATCTATGTGATTGCCAAACCCCGCCGTCGCTTATGTCCTCACAAGCGACTTTTTTATTTGCACTGCAAGTCGCTTGTGGGTACACAAACAACGGCGTTCAGATTTATTTTCACAATTAGAACAAATACTTACGAGATATTTTGTATGTGTGTTTATTCGTTCTTACTTACGCAAAAATAAGAAAAAAGTTGTAAAAATGAAACTGCCAAACGGCAAAAGGATTTTTTCATTTTTGCCGCTTTTTTACACCTAAAAAAACTAAAACCCAATGTAACGTAGCTTTAAAGCTGCGAAAACGCCGGTTTTTTGGGTACTTTTGTTTAAAAAAAACACCCTAAGTGGCGTTTTACAATTCATTTTAGGTTTTACGTAAAAATCTACTGCCCTCTTTTTTTACTGAATGACAAACGGCTGCGGCGAAAAACAAAGTATAAAAACCAAGATTCCGAGCCATGCAAGAATTTTTCTGCCGGTGCTTAAAGGTTGATTTTCAAGTGTTTCGGGGTGTTGAGTGCCGAGAATCCGTCCGAGTAAAAAAGCAAAAAGAAGCCAACCGCTGTAGCCCTCCGCACCGATAAAAACTGCCGAAAAAGCGAATTGAAGTGCAAAAATTGCGCTGCCGTAAACCAATGCGGTGATTTGAGATTCAAATGTGCTTCGAAAAACTTGTGATAAAAAAAGTATATACAATGGCGCGTAGAGCAACAAAGTTTCGGAATCATCAAAAGGCGTGAAAAGCCCTAAACCGGCGTAAAAAACAAATGCCGTAAAAAAAGTTTGTGAAATTATTTTGTGCCGTTTTGAACCAAAAAGTCCGTAAATAACATGACCGCCGTCTAATTGTCCTACCGGAAGTAAATTCAAAGCCGTAAAAAACAATGCCAAGTAGCCCGCTAAAAAAAACGGATAATGAATGATTTCGTAAGGATTGGGAACAAGCGCGGCATCGCTTGCAACAAAATGTTTGAAAAATTCGAAGAGTAAATTTGTTCCGAGCGCAATATTGCCCGATTGATTGGTATAGACAAAATCGGCATAATTCAAGCCGTATTGTTGATATTCGGGGTGAATGGTGAAGATGTGTTCGGGCGCAGGCAGGTGTGTAAAAGCATAAAAAAGAACGGCAAGTGCGACAACAAAACCCGCAAGCGGTCCGGCAATCCCGACATCAAAAAAAATTTTACGCGAATCTATCGAACTTTTAATTTGAATGACCGCCCCCATCGTGCCGATTGTCATGTAAATTCCCAAAAAAGAAAGCCAAAGTGGTATGAAATAAGGCAGTGTAACCGCTAAATCATACTTTTTGGCAACAATATAATGTCCGAATTCATGGACAGAAAGAATCAAAAGAAAAGGTATCGAATAATAAAAACCGCTGCAAAATTCATCAAAACCTAAGGTTTGTTCCCCGTAGAAAAAATCTTTGCCGTGTTGCCATTCCGCGCCCGCCAAGGTTGTGCTGAGCAAGGTGAGCAAAAATAAGCCGGCATGCCGCGCAATGATTTTCGCGCCGAATTCTTTTGTTTCCAATTTTGTAAGAATTAATGCACTATGGCAAAAGACTGACATTTTTGAAATGAAAAGCCGCGAAGCCACACTTCTCAAAATGTCAGTCATTTTGCTTTAACGTTCAGCTTTTTTAATCATCAAACGCGCAATTTCCGCTTCTTCGGGGGTATTGACGTTCGTTATCACGGCACTGTCGTCCGGACGAACGGCGCAGTAATCCACTGATTTTAAAATACTTCTCGGGCATTGTACCGCGTTGAGGAAACTTTTCAACAAAAGCGGGTATGCCGTCCCTTCCCATATGGCAAAAAGCGGCTCGGGTTCTCCCTCAGAATTGCCGTAGCAAGTTGCATAATAATTTGAATTTCGATTTTCGGTCAATTTTCTGACCGATTTTTCGTCCGCAAGCGGCAAATCAACCGCCATGACCAAAAAGCTCGTATTCGGATATTTTTTAAATGCAGTTAAAATTCCGCTGAGTGGTCCGAGATTAGAAAATTCATCGTAAATAATATGTTCTTCATTTACGCCCTCAAAAGGTGAATTTTCAGCGTCGGAAGCAGAAAAAAAGACTTTTTCGCAAAAAGGCTGCATTAAATTTGCAATATATTCATATTGAGGCATATTGCCGTGATACCGCATAGAAACTTTATCTTTTCCCATTCTTGTACTTTTCCCCCCCGCTAAAACAAGTCCGTATAAAGGCATTGTGCATTTCCTTTTCAACTGATTTGCAATATATTGAACCGCGTCAGTGCCTGCAACCTCTACTTGGTGAATCAGCACACGGTCTTGTTTGGTTTTTAGCCTCACCGAAGCGTCGTTAAGAATATCGGAAAAGAACAGTTGAACGGGCTTTTTCAGGCAAGAGCAACTCGCTCTGACCACATCTAAATCCGTGCAATCAACCGTGATGGCAACTTTTCCCTTGTTCCAAATTTGTGTTTTGCTGCTCAACTGCACCGCTAAGGGTACGTGCATGGATAAATCCTTGCAAAACCAATTTTCGGGTTCAAGTGTGAAATAATTCAGCATTTTTGGTTCGAAAGCTTCTTTTTGCCGGCTTTCCGAATGTGCAAAGTCTTCTTTTCTCATCTGTTTTGTTTTTTATTCCCCAAAATTTATTTGACATCAACCACCATTTTTCCTTTTTCATTCCATTCCTTTTTCACAAAAGGTTTAAAACTGCTGTCAAAAGGGTCTTTGCCGTGTTGCGTTATCCGAAAATGGTTAGCCGTACTTTTTTTGTCATAGTACTCCACCCATTGACCCGTTTTTACGCCGTATTTGTAGTGCCCTGTTTCGGCAATGACCCCGCTTTTGTGAAAGCGAATGTAATAACCGTCTTTTAGCCCTTCTTTATACGGAATAATTTCTTTCACACGCTTTTTTTCTTCGTCAAAATAGACAAAAACAGCGTCTTTCGGAAAACCGCGATAAAACTTTTCTTTCGAGGTTAAATAGCCGTTTTTAGAAAAAATTTCCCAACGACCGTGCTTTAAACCCAAAAAATAAATACCTTTTTCGACGGTCTGACCGTCTTCAACGCGCTCATAAGGACCGTGCGGCAGCCATGCTTTTTCAGTTTCTTTCGGCAATCCGCGCACAAATTCTTTTTTTTCGGTATCAAAAAAATACTTTTCTTCTGCATAGCCGTGCGTTTCATACACAGGCAAATAATAAAATATTTCAACGATTACTCGCCTGCCTTCTTCTCGCTTGCGGAAGAATTTTTTGGTTTTAATGCCGTAAAAAGTATTCTTAGGTTCGCGCTTTTCTTTTTGCTCTCCTTCGCTCATCGCATAAATGTCCGTTGCCATTGCGCGTGTGCTGTCTGCCAAAGCAGAAATTTTTTCCAAGCCTTTTACACGCCCTAATAAGCCGCGTTTTTTTTTCTTGCCCAAATCAATCGCCGGTTTTACATCGGTTTTAATGAGTGATGTATCAAGAGTTTGCGCAAAAGTAAAACTTTTTAACAAGAAAAAAATAAATATAAAAAAAATATTTTTCATCTATACGAAATTATACAATTCAATACGCTCCGATAACAACTTCATTAGTCGTAACGGTGTTGCTGAGGTGCAAAGAACGGTCTTTAATCGCAATCAGAAAGCGCAAAGTGTCAAATTGTTTCACGGGAGAAATAGAACCGCCGAAGGGTACATTGAAATAGTAGGTGAGCGTTCCTTCTAAAGCCGAATTTTTTTCTTCGGGATTCAAATAAGGAAATCGCCCGCTGAGCGGAAAATCAAGCGGAAGTTGAACAAATTTCCCCTCCGTTTTGCGCTCTATATTGACCAAAAAATTGTAATAGTCAGGATTGACTGCTCCGCCGGGCAGCAATTGCTGATATGGCGGAAAAGTGTCCGTTGCTTTCAGTCCTAAATCACCGTCGCCGTCTTTAAATTTAATCGTCAGCGAAATCGAATCGATTCTGCTGTTTCCGGTCTTAAAATTTTCTGCCGACAATGGCTCAACTGACGGAATCACAGGGTATTGAGGCTTCGTCAGGCATGACGGAAAGACAAAAATGAGCAATATCAAAAAAATCAGATATTTCATATCGGTTATTTTCCTAACATTCCGGCGACTTTCATCGCGACAGACATATCCCCTTTTACTTTTAGTTTGCCGAGCATAAATGCTGTCATGACGTTCAAATCGCCTTTTGCTAACTTTACCGCATTTTCTGCCGAAAGTTGTATCACGCAATCCGCGTCGAGGTCTTGATTCGAAACAATATTCGGCACTTGTGTTGCGTCAACAAATACAACACCGTTTTCGTTCAAATCAAATTTTACCTTTGCTTGTAAGCCGCAATCATTGCCTACAATTTGTTTCACTTTTTCAAAAAATGCTTGGTCGCTCATTTCTGTATGTTAGTTGAATTAGACAAAACATTGACAATCAAATGTTTTAGGGTGCTAAATTTTGCAGATTTTTTTGAGAAAAACAAAATATCCGAAAAAAAAACTTTCGTTTTAACGTTTTTTAAGCTATTTTCGGTGTTATTGCCCACAAAAAGCATCTTTTTTTGCTATTTTCACGAAAAAAAACGTTTGCTATAAATCTGATTATCAAGGAATTAAAATTAGCAATGCGCAAAGAACTGCATTTTTTTTGACAAAATTATGGCAAAAACAGAAATTAACGGAAAATAATTGTTTTTTGGGGCTTAATTCAAACAAAAGTTTTTCAAAAAATGCCCGGCTGATATCAAATCGGACATTTTCTAAGTGTATTTTACGTACAAAAGAACGAACATTGCTGACAACTTCGGAAAACTTTCCTATTTTGAGGTAGCAATTTTCTATATCGTGCAGGCGATTTTTTTCTCTGTCCTTGTTAGTATCTTCACAAACGACTGATAATCAATGTTTTGGATTTTTTTATGAAGACACAAACAAAGGCAATTGCTTGGATTTTTCAACAAAAAATTTTGCGTAAATGCTTAATCTTTGTATTTTTCAATTTTATCTTTTTTATTTGAAAAAATTTTTGTTACTTGACAAAAATTTTCACACAGAATATGCTTGAAGTACCTTTTAATAAAACAAAAATCATTGCAACAGTCGGTCCCGCGTGCAATACGCGCGAAAAACTGCTCGAATTGGTGATTGCCGGCGTTGATGTTTTTCGTCTCAATTTTTCACACGGCTCACATGATGAGCATTTGTGCGTGATTCAGGCTATCAGAAGCATCAATGCAGAATTTAATGCGAATGTCGGAATTTTGCTCGATTTGCAGGGTCCGAAAATTCGTATTGACAACGTAGAAAATAACGGTGTAGAGCTGAAAAAGGGCAGCAACCTTGTCATTACGACCGAAGAAACTATCGTAGGAAATGCCGAGCACGTCAGTTGCACCTACCTTTCGCTCCCGCGTGATGTCAAAAACGGCGACTCCATTTTTATTGACGACGGCAAAATTGAGCTGCTCGTGGTCAAAATTGAAAAAAATGAAGTGCATACGGAAGTCATCAACGGCGGTATTTTGAAGTCAAAAAAAGGCATGAATTTGCCCGATACAAAAATTTCCGCGCCTTCTGTTACCAAAAAGGATTTTCAAGACCTGCTATTCGGACTTGAAAACAATGTCGAATGGGTCGCACTTTCTTTCGTGAGGCGTGCAGACGATATCGTCGGAGTCAAAGAAATCATCGCCGATAAAGGCAAACAAACGCGCGTCATTGCCAAAATTGAAAGACCCGAAGCAATCAAAAATATTGACTCCATAATAGAGGCTACAGATGCGCTCATGGTGGCACGCGGCGATTTAGGCGTTGAGGTTAAAATGGAGGACGTGCCGATTTTGCAAAAGAAAATGGTCGAAAAATGCAATAAAGAGGCAAAACCGGTCATTATCGCAACACAAATGATGGAGTCCATGATTACAGACTCGCGCCCTACCCGTGCGGAAGCAAGCGATGTGGCAAATTCTGTTTTCGACGGTGCAGATGCAGTCATGTTGAGCGGCGAAACTGCCGTCGGAAAACACCCCGTAAAGGTTATTCAAAGCATGGTAAAAATAATTCAGTGCGTCGAACAAGCCGATATTATTTACAATAAATATCATTTGCCCTCTGTTTTACGCGAAGACTTTGTGAATTGCAGCCTCATTGCGACTGCTTGTCGTTTGGCGCAAGATACTCATGCAAAGGCGATTATGAGCATGACGCAATCGGGTTACACCGCTTTTCGTATTGCAAGTCATCGCCCGAGAGCCGGCATTTTTATTTTCTCCGGCAATAAAACTTTGCTCAATACGGTCAGCCTTATTTGGGGCGTTCGCGGTTTTTATTACGACCGTTTTGAGTCTACCGACAGTACATTTGCCGATACGGAAGAAATTCTTGTCAATAAAAAACTTTTGACAAAAGGCGATGTTTGTATTCAAACGGCAAGTATGCCGATTCATAATAAAAGCAAAACAAATGCTTTGAAAGTGTCTATTGTTCAATAATTTTCTTAAAACCCTACAACTATGGCAGGATTTGTCAGCGATTTTAAAGCCTTCATTATGAAAGGCAACATCGTAGATTTAGCGACCGCAGTAATTATCGGCGGTGCTTTCGGCAAAATTGTAACCTCTTTTGTGAATGACATTTTGATGCCTCTTATCGGCACGGTGCTCGGAAAAGTCAATTTTCGTGAATTGAAATTTGTCTTAAAAGAAGCCATCAAAGAGGGCGACAAGGTGATAACGGAAGCCGTAACCTTAAATTACGGACAGTTTATTCAAAATGTGGTTGATTTTGTCATCATTGCCTTCTGCATTTTTTTGATTATAAAAAGCATGGCAGCAATGAAGAAAAAAGATGCTGCCGCGCCCGCACCGGCACCCGAACCGCCGAAGCCGAGCAAACAAGAAGAATTGCTTGCAGAAATCAGAGATTTGTTGAAAAACAAACAAGCCTGAGTTGATTTTTTTTGCTCTTGTTTGTGTTTGCATAACCGTCGCTTGAGAAAATACAAGGGACGGCGAAGAAAAAACAAATATAAAACCTTGTTTAACAGTCGTTTGTAAAGAAACAAGCAAGGGCAGAGTGTTTTTTTTGTAAATGTGTTCGGCATCTTGTCAGCAAATTGTTTTTGGTTGATAAGATGCTGACAGGCACAATTGGTGAAATTTTTTTTTTTAATTTATTTATTCAAAGGGAAATAATCTTTCTGCGAATGGAAAATTCAGTTGTCAAACTTCTCGGAAAAGAGGAGAAAATTGACCTTAATGAGGTTTTTGCTTATGTTGCCGTTCCCGAAAGCGGCGGCGTTAATTTTTTTATCGGAACGGTCAGAAACCATACAAAGGGAAAAAATGTGTTGTTTCTTGACTATGAAGCCTACGAAAATATGGCATTGAAAGAACTGAATGCGATTGCAGACGAGGCGGCGGAAAAATTTTTGACCAAAAAATTGTATTGTGTGCACCGCACGGGGCGGCTTTATGCGGGAGAAGAGGCGGTTGTGATTGCTGTCAGTTGTCCTCATCGCGTTGCCTCATTTGATGCGTGTCGTTATGTGATTGAGGAAATCAAAAAAAGAGTGCCGATTTGGAAAAAAGAATATTTTGAGGACGGCGATGTGTGGGTGTCTGCTTTTCCGTAAGGAAATTTGCTCGAAATGTGGCATATTTTCAATAAATTGAAATTTTTTATCTAATTTCAGTATATACAGGATTTTCAAGACGGTTTTTTTTTCACCTTAATTTCCTGTCTACACTTCTTTGGTTTTCAATTTTTTCCTTTTTTAGTGATAGAATCTTACTCAAAAATTGAATTTTAAAACGACGGTTAGGGTGTTTTTTTGTTGACCGATAAAATATGAAAAGAACAGAAGATTTCAGACTGACGGGAGTTGTGTGGCATGAATCGGGTTTGCGCCCGATTGACATGACAAATTACTTAGAGGAAACACTGAATAAATCTTTGAAA
>JBPOJO010000214.1:0-2510 GCA_052033485.1 Bacteroidota bacterium
ATGAGTTGTTGAATATCATTCATTCGATTTGAAAATTATATGTCAAAATGTTAATTTCGGGATTATTTATGAAGTATTGCAAAAAAAAACACGAAAGAAAATGCAAAATTTACGCTTTCTCAAAAAAAATATCGCATCTGTAATTTACTTCACAATTTCACGGCAAAGGTATAAATTTTTTTTCAGACAGACATAAGTATTTGAACAAAAATAATTGCGTTTATAGCACAGGAACACTGCCGGTGTATGTGTATAAGCATAGCTGTCAGGCTAAGAGATAAGGGATAAATCCCAATCAGAACTATGATTTATCAAAAAATTGTTAATTCTCTGCGAATGAAGTTCATTAAACTGACGGTTAAGATGAAGTCAAAAATAATGCTGTTACATTCATTTTTGAGCAAAACTTACAACAAATCTTCGGGTAAAATCAAAACTTGAAGCCTGAAAGGAAGAAAATGTTTGTTGCTTAAACCATTTTCGATATACGCAGCCTGCCATTTAGTTTTGTCATTTTTAAGAAATTGTTTTATAGTCTTACTCAAACGGACATCTTTATTGTTCGATTTCACAATGAAGTTTGTAATCAAACCGATGCTCTCAACGTTAAATTCGAGTAAAATCGGCGAAACGGTATTGAATTTGTTTTTCAACAGCTCTGCGCAAATTTTACTTTTTAATTCATTCATACCCGCATTGAACGACTCGTTTACTGTTGAATTGTAAATCGGAAGTCCCTTAATTTGAAAGTACCAAGATGAGTTTTTAAAGTTTTCTTGTTCAACAAGCACTTTACCTTCGTAAAGATTGTGATAAGATGTATCGCGCTCTTCAATTTCATAAAAGTCATCTTTGGATTTAATAATTTTCCCTGTTGTTTCTGTGATAAACCATGCCGTTTCGGGCGTAATTTCTTTGTTTTTTTTGTTTTGACGCATACCAACAAAACCGGCGTGGAATTGAAGATTTTTTGTTTCATTCGGAATTTTAAAGTAGTTTTTCCATGTTACCGGAACGTCAACTATAGATTCGGGAAGGTCATTAAAATCGTAGCAAGCGGTCAAATAGTCAAAACCGCGAATGTAAGGGTTGATGTAGTACTCCTTTTTGAATTTTTTCTCGTAGGCAGAATTTTCGCTGAAATTGGCAACTTCTTGCCCCAAGCCTTCTAAGTAAGGAAAAAATTTGATAAACCACCCGGAAATGCAACTACCATAGGGTTGCCCTTCTTTCACCATACCCTGCCAAAAAAACTCATTCGCTTGCCCGGTACTCGAAAGATAAAATTGTTCTAAAACAGGTTTAAGTTCTTTTACCCAAAAACCGAGTCCGATTCCATTGAGTTTGTCAATTTCTTGCAGGATTTTCTTCCAATCTTCCGGTCTTCCCTTCAGCGTTATATAAGGTATTCCGCAACCGGATTCTCCTATAAAAACATATTTACTTTTAACTGCGTTCATCAATGTAATATTATAAGCGGCTGTATGAAAATCTTGAGTTGTCGTAAATTTCGGTGTAAAAGTGTCCTTCAATTCAGAACGGATATTCTTCCCGACCGAATCGCAGAAACTTTGCATTAAGTTTTCCCAATCGCGTGAATTCAAATTCACTAAACTGTCGTTACGGACTATAATTTTTTTTGATGTAGTATCTTTAAGAACAAGGCTCAAATAATTCGGTTTTTGATTGAGGTGCAGTGCAACCCCTTGCATCACAGCGAGCCAAATAACGTCGGGAGAGAGCTCAAGGGGACGATGTGAGCGATATGCGTTATATATTGTGTTGGCAAAAACATTGCCGTCTGAAGGAACAATTTTATCACCCTTTCGCGTATTTTGCATCAAAAAAAGTTCTTTTCCTGCTCTTTGTTCCAAAACACGTAGGTAGTCTTTTTCAAAAAAAGGTTTCTCGGCGGTTTCAACATCATCAACTCTAAAGCGAATAAACTCATTGTTTTTCGTCAGAATTTTACAAAATTTTCCTGACTGAACAATATATTTTGACGTATCCGACAAAACGCATAAATCAGCCTTCAATGCACTGATTTTTTTATTTGACAATTCAAGCCATTCTAATTCGGAAGGGGAAAGTAAGGATTTCCTTTCATTGCCGTTTTCTTTTTTTTCCGAATTTTCCGCAAGGACAATCTCCTTTTTTTTTTCATTCACAAGAATATTTTGCGGTTTTTTTTCGCCTGCACATGAGAGAAAAAAAATACAGGAATAAATGATTAAAGCATTTTTGACTGCCATAAAATGTAATAATTTTTGCTTTTTAACGTAAGTCAAAAATTATTATTGTATATTCGGCGTAGTTTTATCCGTTTCTTAATGCAATCAAACGCAAAAACACACAATCAAAACAATTTTTATGGCTTTTGCAGTAAAAATAAATTCACGCAGAATCTTTTTTTGACGAACGAATAAGTATAATAAAATCTTTCGTAATTTAGCACCCGAATCGCAAGTTTGCAGATTGATTTCGGACGCATGTTGTTAAATTTTTGACAT
>JBPOJO010000068.1:0-1673 GCA_052033485.1 Bacteroidota bacterium
TTTGTCGCATCGATATTTTGCTAAATGAAAATTGGTCGAGAACCTTAAAATTATCGTCAAATGTCTAATCAAATTTCAGATTTTGAAAAAATAATTAAGGAATTTGAACGGTTCCAACCGCAAGAAGTGCTCCTTAAAGCGCGGAACAAGTCGCAAGTGATTGCTGTGGGGATTCCGAAAGAAACTGAGCCCAATGAAACGCGAATCGCACTCCGTCCCGAATCTGTGAAAACACTGGTCAATCACGGTTTTCACATTATTTTTGAATCAGGGGCTGCCGATGGCATCAAATTTACTGACCGCGATTACAGCGAAGCAGGAGCGCAGATTGTGGATACTCCCAAAGAAGTATTTAGTGCTTCCGATATCATTTTAAAAATTTCTCCGCCTACTATTGAAGAAATAGCCTTCATGAAACCTCAAAAAGCCATTTTTTCAGCACTGCAATTAGCCAAATTAACGCCCGATTTTTTGTTTTCCATCAACAAAAAGCGTATAACGGCTTTTGGATTTGAATTTATGGAGGACAAAGCTAACAATTTAGTAGTGGTGCGTGCTATGAGTGAAATTGCGGGAAGTACCGTAATGTTGATTGCGGCGGAATATTTGAGTTCAGAAAAAGGAAAAGGTATTATTTTAGGCGGAGTACCCGGCGTTCCGCCCACCGAAGTGGTCATCTTGGGCGGCGGAACAGTCGCTGAATATGCTGCAAGAGCTGCTCTGGGACTGGGGGCAAGTGTAAAAATTTTTGATAATCATCTCTACAAATTGCGGCGATTGCGCTACAATTTAGGCAATCCCAACCTCTTTACCAGCACCTTAGACGAGGACATTTTAAGCAAAGCACTCATGCGCTCGGACGTTGTGATTGGTGCCATAAGACAAGAAAAAGGACAACTCCCTTATGTTGTTACCGATGATATGGTCTCGCGAATGAAGCCGAACTCGGTCATTGTTGACGTAAGCGTTGACCAAGGCGGCTGTTTCGAATCCTCCGTATTAACGACGCATGCCAAACCTACTTTCAAGAAGTACGGTGTTATTCATTACTGTGTGCCGAACATCCCTGCACGCGCAGGAAGAACGGCTACATATGCCCTAAGCAATATTTTTACTCGAATGTTACAAAAAGTGGAAGATTATGGCGGTTTAGATGCCATGATTTTGAATGAAGTAGGGTTTTCGCGAGGCATTTATTCGTACATGGGAGAAATCACCAACGAAGCCATTGCCAAAAAGTTCAATATGCGTTACCGCGTCTTAGACCTCTTGCTTTCTGCGAGAAGAGGTTTAAAGGAATAGAAACTTACTCTAAAGCTGAAGCTCTCCTTTTTCAAGTTTTTGTAAAACAATTTGCAAGTCTTCGGGCGTATCAATCCCGATGCAATCAAACTCTGTTATGGCTGTTTTTATCTTAAAACCGTTTTCTATCCACCGTAATTGCTCTAAACTCTCCGCTTTTTCGAGTGGCGAAATAGGCAAAAGCGAGATGCGCCGCAAGACATCAGCGCGATAAGCATAAACTCCTAAATGGCGATAAAAATTGAATTGTGATAGCCATTCTTCTTTTGGGTAGTTGCGCACGAATGGTATCACTGAGCGACTGAAATAAATTGCTTCTTGATGCACATTTAGAATCACTTTGGCTTCTGAGGGATTCTCTAAGGTTGCCA
>JBPOJO010000219.1:0-3710 GCA_052033485.1 Bacteroidota bacterium
GTTAATTCCATAGCAAATATAATTTAAAGTTTTAAAAAAAAGAACAAAAATTTTGTAAATATAATTTTATGTTTTATTATTTCAAAAATAATTTAAATATATAAATTTAAATTATCTTCAAAATAATTATTGGGTAGGTCTGCATGTGAGCAAAGGTACCATCGACTATGCAGTTTGTATTCGTTACGAGGGCGATCCTTTCAAAGCGAAGTTTGTAGGAGGTAAGGTCAGCAATAACCTTTTAGGTTATAAAAATATGACCGAAGACCTGCAAAGAAAGCTCAAAACAGCCGATTTTCGCTATGTGTGCGAAACTACGGGTGTGTATTCTATTCCTGTTTGTAATTATCTGCAAAAACAGCAGACAAAAATTACCGAAGAACAGGCGATTAAAATCCGTGATTTTTCCAAATCTTTGTGGAACAAAGGCAAGGACGACAAAACCGATGCTCGTATGATTGCTCTCTATGGGCAACTGCGCCAACCCAAACCGCATTTCGTAAAACACGACGAAATACTGGAATTAGACCGTCTTTGGACTTTGCGTCGCAATATGATGAAAGCCAAACGCACGCTTTTGGGGGTTGATGAGGCTTTCAAGTTTCCTTATACCGCCTACGGTGTGGATTTCAAAAACAAGGCAAAAGCCCCCGAAAACCTACCTAATTCCTTGTTGATCAACGATAGTTTAATTGACGAAATGGATAGTCAAATAAGCAAAATCAACGAAAATATTAAGTTTTGGGTAGATTCCTACTACAAGGAAACCTACGATTGTATTACCTCGATCCCGCACGTAGGGCATATAGGGGCAGTTACTTCTATTGCCTCGACTTTGAACTTCGAGAAGTTCGAGAACCGCAAACAATTCCTCAATTATGCAGGCATCGTGCCGAGAAGCTACGAATCGGGTACTTCAGTTCAGCATGGCGAACACGTACCTTACAGTTTCAAATGCGATAACGATTTGCGGGTATCGCTTTATCAGTGTGGAAGCGGAGCAGTCAATCAAATAAAGAAAAGAGGCAGTTCCAAAAACCTTGCTTTGGCAGCGGCATACCACCGAATACCCGCACACAAGCAAGATTTGCACAAATACGTAAGTTTTATATTGGCAAACCAGCTCGCCCGACAGATTTTCTATTGTGGCAAGAAGCGTCAAATGTTTGCTAATGTCTGATATTCCTATTCGCAAAATGCCACCCGATTACCGTATTTCTATTTGTTCTACTGCTAAGGCGGTAAGTTCGCAAAGAAACAAGGCGTGTGGCTTATGCGCTGGGAATAAGTTTGTTGTAGGTTTAAAACTATTAGCGTGTTTTCGCACAGGTTACACAAAATAAGTTTGTTGATAAATATAAAGTATGCTATCCCAGCCTGCGAATAGGTTTTTTAAAGCGTTCAATTTCAATTAATTATATAATTTTTAAACCATTTTCAATTATGATTAGTCCATCGGAAACTTTGAAGTATGTAGGCGTGGAGCCTCGTACTTGCCATGCTTTGTGTATCGATATGCGCGACGAGGATACAGTTTTAGAATGTATCGAGGTGCATAATGTCGTCAATCCAAACAAACTTTGGAAACGTCGAGTATTCAGGATCGAGGTCGAGGAAGTAGCTAAAACAGCTGGAAAAGAGGGTATTATGGTAGTTTTGGTCGACGAAAAACACCGCTACATTGCCGATTTTAATAAGAAAATTATCAAACCTGCTATAGTTAAAGCAAGTTTGGAATTGGCAAAATTTGCGGAAAAACAAAAGGATTTGATTGGCAAACTTTCGGATTTTAAAGAAGAAAACCCCCAAGACTGTCCGTTTTAGTGGCAACTTTCTTAAAATAGCAAGCAATCAATAAGTATTGGTTGCTATTTTTTTTTTCGGAATTGCCACATAATATGACAAATTATGCCAATATTTGTTCTTTAATTATTGATTTACGTACTTTGTACTGTCTATGAAACGAACACGTTTATATGTTTCGGGAAAAGATTTGGCTGTAGTGCTGGGCTGTTCTGTTCGCACCGCATACAGGCATTTAGAGCGCATCAGGTTTGCGAACGGTTTGAATCGATACGCCAAAATAAGCAGTTTGCAAGTAGCGAAATACCTCGAAATAGAACTTGTGGAGTTTTATAGACGTGTTTTATAATTATTCTTTAACCAATAACCACTTAAAATTATGGCAGTAATAATGCCCAATGTAATTGATTACAACGTTTTGATAGCTACACAAGCAATTAAGACAGAAGTTTTAGCCGACATAACCTATGAGATTGGCGAGCTGGAATTTGATTTTCAGGTTAAAAAGCGTGCATACGAGCGCATTGGCGAACGCCGTGCAAAAGCGGTTTCGGATTTGTCAGTAGCCGTACCTCGTATTGCCGATTTGAACGCTGCTATTGCTCTTTTGCCAAACGGACCAATTATACTCAATAAAAATTGGTATTGGATTTTGGAATATGAAAATTCCAAGAAATAAGTCTTTCTAACTCTTCAGAATGTATACCAATATTATAGAAGAACTCGAGTATTCTTTGACGAAACTCCTCGAAAGTTCTACAAAATTCTGTGTCAATGGCTTTCTTGCGCAAAAATTTCCACAGCCTCTCAATCAGATTCAAATTGGGCGAATAGGCAGGTAGGAAAATTTGCTTAACACGGCTGCCTTTCAATTTTTCTTTCAATTCTTTGTTCTTGTAATACCGAGCCTGATCAGAAATTGCGTAAATAAATGCTTTATCTGGCTGTTTTTCTTCTAATTTCTGATACAATTCCCATGTACTTTGCGCATTAATCCTTTCCGATTCTACAATAATGACATCAGAAGGATTTTGAGCATTGAGCGCCCCATTCAAATTCAGCCTTTTTCTGCCCGAATTAGACTGAATCTCCCTTCCTTGACCTGTGCGAATCCAAGCATAAGCAGGGCGGGTATTGTGCTGGGGATGAACGGCATCTACAAAATAGCAAGCCTCTTGATCGGAAATCGCGGACATGAGCATTTCAAAATCTTTCACAAAAGCCGCTTGTTTTTCTAAATCAGCCGCACAGGGTACCAATTTGGTCTTTTTGTAGGAGAAACCCAAGCGCTTGAGAAGCGGAGCCAAACCCTGATAGGTATAGGTTTTGCCGAATTTTTCCTTGATAAGAACTGCTATTTCAGCCGTACTTTTGTATAAATGATGGTCTAATTCAGAACAAAGTATAGTTTGCTCCTCCTCATTCAATTTGCCTTCGTAGCCATGATAATGGTCTTGTAAGTACAAATCTAAGCCTTCTGCCTCGTATTTTTTCGCATAATTGAAGACCGTAGAATCACTAATGCCCAAGCACAAAGCTATTTCTTCCTTGCTTTTGCCCAGATGAAGCATCAAAAGCACGGTAATCTTCACGTAATTCCGTTTATTTTTGGCATCACGCTGAAGCTCTCGCAAATGTTCATATTCGGTACTTGGTAATTTCATAGCGCTAATTTAGCATTTTTTCCTGATCTCAAAACAAAACCAATTAAGTTTGAGTATACAATGTTTTTGACAAAACATTTTACAAAAAAATGATCAAATAAATAAAAAACAATGGCAACTATTTTTTCCCGTATCGTACAAGGTGAAATCCCTTGTTACAAAATAGCCGAAACCCAACAGTTTTTGGCGTTTCTCGATGTTCGTCCGCTTACCGAAGGGCATACGCTGGTGATTCCCAAGCAC
>JBPOJO010000116.1:0-5426 GCA_052033485.1 Bacteroidota bacterium
AAGATATTTGGGCTGAAACTCCGATTTTATTTGCTAACATCAATACCGAAAATGATTTTAAAGAAATAGAAAGATATTGGAAACTAAAAATCTAAAACGGAATACAACGCTCAACTTTTTCCACAACAATTTTTTATTTTGTTATTTTTATTCACTCTCGGCTGACTAATTCGTACAAAAAACTAACAGTTTTTTGAGGACTTTTTAATCCGCTGAAAATCAACTTTTTACAAAAAAACACCATCGAGCATTTTAATTTAACCTGAACTAGGTATCATTTGGATTAAAATTGGCGATTAACTGTTTTCTACCAACGGAACGCCCTTACAGGGCTTTTTATATTATTGCTGTTTAGTTAAGCGTTGATACTCAATCGGAAAGACGAAATTTGCAAAAAATATACAGTTCCTAACGGAAAAAATCGGAAAGACAATTTTCTACCAATATTCAACGCCTAAAGGCGTAATTTGTGCCGATAGACACTAAATCTTGGTAGAAAATAATTCATATTCTCTTTGTTGTTCCGTTAGGAACTGTATATTTTAGCAAAATAATTTCTCCTTAACTAAACAGTTTTTTTTCAAAACAAAAACAAATTTCAAAACCAAAAAAGCATTATATTTGCAAAAAAAAAGATGACTCCGATACAAAAATACATCAAAGCATTACAACAAATTGACTTTTCGCAGGCAACCGAACACTCTTTGCGCTTTGAGTTAAAAACCTTATTGTCCGAAATTTTTGACAGAAAAATTGACGTTTTACACGAAGGAAAACGCGAAGGAAAATTCGGCTCGCCCGATTTTAAAATATCTGATAAAAAAGGTATTATAGGTTATATTGAAACAAAAAAAACAGACGAAAATTTAGAAAAAGTCCTCAAAAGTGAACAAATAAAAAAGTATATACAACTGTCCGACAACTTGCTGATAACCAATTATTTAGAATTTATTTGGATAAAAGACGGTATCGTCGCACAACGCGAAAATTTGTGTTATTTCAGTGATATTGAAAATAAAAAATTTCAAATTTCACCCGAAAAAGAAAAAATTACGGAAAGTCTGATAAAGCAATTTCTTGAGAAAAATCCGACAGGCATTTGCAGCGCGCGCGAACTTGCCCACGCATTAGCGACGCGAACTAAAATTTTAAAAGATTTTTTGCGTGAGACGATACAAAGCCAAATCGCCGACGAAAAGCAAAGTCCGCTGACGGGCTTGTTCGGCACTTTTCAAACCTCGATTTCTTCCGAATTGACCGTTTCGGAATTTTCCGATGCTTTTGCTCAAATGTTGAGCTACGGAATTTTTCTTGCAAAGCTCAATGCCGACACAAAAGAAATCAATCTTTTTTCGGCAAAACAGTACATTCCGAAATCTTTTGAATTAATACAAGAATTAGTCGGATTTATTGACAAATTGGACAAGGAAGAATACGCGGAAACACGTTGGATTGTGGAAGAAATTATGACCTTGTTGAATAACATTGATTCGCGTGCAATTCAGGAAAGTTTGTCGTTTAACAAAAACAAAAATCCCGATAAATCGGTCGCAGCAGACCCATATCTGTATTTTTACGAAGAATTTTTATCGGTTTACGATGTAAAATTGCGCAAATCTAAGGGCGTTTATTACACACCGCCCGAAGTCGTGAGCTTTATCATACGCAGTGCGGGGCAATTATTGGAGACAGAATTTGGCATCAAACAGCAATTTGCGGACAGCAAAAAAATTACCGTTCTTGATTTTGCGACGGGAACGGGCACCTTTATTTTGGAAATTTTAAAACAAATCTTACATTCCGTTCCGCCTGATTCTACCAAACAAAAAATATTGATTCAAGAGCATATATTGAAAAATATTTACGGTTTTGAGTATTTGATAGCTCCATACACGATTGCGCACCTGAAATTATCGCAATTTTTGAAAGATAATCATTACGAATTACAAGCCAAAGAACGTTTGCAAATTTACCTGACCAATACGATAGAACCGCTGAAAACGCAGTTTAACGTCTTTGTGCAAGCATTGTCGCAGGAGGGCGAAACGGCGCAAAAGATTAAGGATAAGCCTATTTTGGTCATTACCGGTAATCCACCGTACTCAAATTCTTCCACGAACAGAAGCCCTTTTATCATCAATTTATTGAATGATTACAAAATCGGTTTGAACGAACAAAAAATCAATCTTGATGACGATTACATCAAATTTATTCGTTTTGCACACAATAAAATTGAAAAAACGGGTAAAGGAATTGTTGCCGTGATTACGAACAATTCGTATTTGGACGGCGTTACGCATCGCAGAATGCGGGAGAAATTGCAGGAAGATTTTGATAAAATTTACGTCGTAAACTTACACGGCAATTCTTTGAAAAAAGAGGGCGATGAAAACGTTTTTGATATACGAGTCGGCGTGAGTATTTTATTTTTGGTGCGATTGGAAAAACGCTTAAAAGAGAAGGAAGTGTATTATTTTTCAACAAAAGAAAATGCTTTCATCACACGAAAACAAAAATTTGAATACTTGGAAAGTGTTGATTTAAAGGGAGTTCATTTCAAAAAATTGACCTTAACCGCGCCCTATTTTTGGCTCACCGATAAAATCATTGACGATAAAAATAACTATCACCAATTTTGGAGTGTTACCGATATTTTTAATACGTACAGCGTAGGTATCGGCACAAAAGCAGATAAAATTTCAATTGATTTTGACAAAAATAAACTTGAAAAACGTATTCATAAAATATTATCGGACAAACCGAAAATTTTGGAATTAATCAGGGCATACAATCTGAATGAGAACACAACTTGGGAGTACGAAAGGGCTTTAAAAGCAAATTTTGATAAAAATAAAATTACGGAGTATGATTATCGTCCTTTTGACACAAGGTATATTTTTTATGACAATAATTTTCTGTCAAGAAGCCGAAAAGAAGTCATGGATAATTTTTATGCTCGTGAAAATTTAGGAATAATTGTTCCGCGTCAGTCTAAATTGCCTGACTATAAGCATATTTTTATTACGGATAAAGTTTCCGATGAGAGTTATTTGGCAGGCGGCAGAGATTTAGGGGCGGGTGTTGTTTTTCCGCTGTACTTATATTCCGAACAAAACGGCAACGGCAACGGTATATTTTTTGACAAACAAGAGGGCAGGAAATTAAATTTTTCAGACAAATTTAAACAATTTATCAAAAAAACTTACATTGATAAATTTTCCGCCGAAGCCATTTTTTATTACATGTACGCTGTTTTGCACAGTCCGACTTACCGTGCAAATTATATAGAATTTTTGAGAATTGATTTTCCGAAAGTGCCCTTTACGCAGGATTTGACAACTTTCGCTAAGCTCTCTGAAATCGGCGAAAGTTTGGCAAAAGCGCATACTTGCAAAGAAATTCCCATGCAAAATGTCGGGCTTCCGATGGGTTTGGGCGAAACGGAGGTTACAAAAATTGCCTTAAAAGAAAATCGTTTGTATTACAATGAAACGAATTATTTTGATAAAGTTTCGGAAGAAATTTATCATTTTAAAATCGGCAGTTATTGGGTTTTGGACAAATATTTAAAAGAGCGAAAAAATCGCCGTTTGGAAAATGCCGAAATTGTTAAATTGGAAGAAATCATTAACATCATTGATTTTACCCTCAAACAAATGCAAATCATTGATAAATTGACTCAAAATTGGGGCTGAAAAGTATTACAAAAGTCAAAAATTGCGAAGCAAAACTTAAAAAGGCTACCCCCTTAATTATTTGGATATTCACGGCGTAAACAAAGGCTGGTTGCTGATTTTTGATGATTCAAGAAAACCGCTTTGGCGAGATGAATTATTACACCACAACGGCAAAGAAATTTTTGTGGTGTGGGTGTAGAAAAATAATTAGAAAATTTGCTTTTACAACTTTTCCGTGAGCATCTCTTCCACGCTTTTCGTCGTTTCGTATTTATTCAAATCGATGGCAAGTTGACTTTAAAAAAAAAAATCACCAACTTTGCCCTCTGAAATCCATGCAAAAATGAAATTACCTGAACAATTTGAGCAATTAGAACTAAAAAAATATATCCTTATTAAAGGAGCACGGGTCAATAAACTAAAAAATATTTCACTTGCCATACCACGAAATCGCCTTGTGGTTGTTACGGGGGTATCGGGTAGCGGTAAATCGAGTTTGGCTTTTGATACCCTGTTTGCAGAAGGGCAACGTATGTATGTAGAAAGCCTCAACGCTTACACACGACAATTTTTGGGACGCATGGAAAAACCTGATGTGGATTATATCAAAGGTGTTTCGCCTGCAATTGCGGTAGAACAAAAGGTCAGTTCGCGCAATCCTCGCTCAACGGTCGGAACGACCACAGAAATTTATGACTATATGAAATTGCTTTTCGCACGCATAGGAAAAACTATATCCCCTATTAGTGGGAAAGAAGTACGAAAACATACAGTTCAGGACGTTTTGGATATTATTTTGGCGCAAGAAGATGGCTGTAAATATCTCATTTTTTTTCCACTCCAAAGACATGATAACAGAACGACAGAAGAAGAATTTAAAATTTTGCTCCAAAAAGGCTTTTCGCGCGCAAAAAAAGCTAAGGATATTTTCTTTATCGAAGAATTATTAGAAAAAGAACTCAAATTAACGGAGAAATGGGAAATATTGGTAGAAAAAGGAACAGTAACGCATAGCGAAGAAAAAACCTTTCAGCTCGGCGATGCTATACAAACTGCTTTTTATGAGGGAAATGGTTACTGTTTGCTCAATATTTTGCGAGACGAAAAAATAGAAACATTCTCCTTTTCGGACAGATTTGAGCTTGATGGCATGAGCTTTGAGGACCCAAGCGTTAATTTTTTTAGCTTCAATAATCCCTACGGTGCGTGCCGCTCCTGCGAAGGAATGGGGAAAAGATTGATTATTGATGAAAAATTAGTTTTTCCTGACAAAACAAAATCTGTTTATGAAGATGCCATTGCGCCATGGCGCGGCGAAAAAGGGCGCGAAAATTGGCTCAATAATATTCTTTTTTCAGTGGAAAAAACGAAATTCCCTATCCATTGCCCCATAGAATTGCTTTCTGAAAAAGAATATCGCATGCTTTGGGACGGCTGCGAGCATTTCCAAGGTATTCATGATTATTTTTCATATTTAGAATCCGAGCCGACTAAACTTCATTATCGTATTATGCTTTCGCGTTTTAAGAGCAAGCTCGATTGCCCTGAGTGCATGGGGTCGCGCATACGCAAGGACGCGCAATATGTCAAAGTAGCAGGAAAATCAATAGCTGAATTACTCAGAATGCCCATCGGAACTTTAGCCAATTTTTTTGAAAATTTAACATTAGAACCCCATCAAAGCCAGGTCGCGCAAAGGATTTTATTAGAAATAAAAAATCGCACGCAATATCTTCAAGAAGTAGGCTT
>JBPOJO010000033.1:0-1689 GCA_052033485.1 Bacteroidota bacterium
CGGGCTGAAACGCTGCGCTTTGAAAGTCGGATTGTCGTCTTCGCCCGTTACGGCTTCAAGATTGGGCACTCCGCGGGCTTTCAGTTGCTCGGCAAGATAGAGCGCGGTATCTGCAAACTGCGTGAAAACCAAAACTTTGTCTTTGTCGTGTTGATGTTGAATCAAGTCGTAAAGGGCATTGAGCTGACGGTCATTTTCGGGATTTCGGTCTTTACCCAAAGCCAAAACGGAAAGAATTTGTTTGCAATCTTCTTTGAGGGTTTTGAGCAGAGAAACGGTTATTTTGGATTTTTTACCGTCCTTTTCGACGGTTATGCTGTGTTCGTCAAAAAATTCGCATCTTATCCAATCAAATTTTTTGCAATTTTTTTCCTCATTGTAAAGTTGATAAACTTCTTTTGCTTTTTGCAAATAGGTTTCCTCTTTCAAAATGATTTTGAGCGCGTTGCCGTCTGTTTCGTCGCCGTCAGTGTCTTCGTCTTCCAAAAAGTCATCTAAATTTTGCGAAACGCTTTTGCCGATAGGCAGCGGCAAATTGTTTTCTAAGGCATGAATATAGATATAATTGCGCAAGGCGTGTCTTCCGAGCGAGAGTAAAAACGAATAATCGCTGCTTTCCAATCGTTTGAATAAATTCGTGCGACAAAAACCCATCAAACGTTTTCCGGCTCTGCTGAGATTGCCCAAAATTTTGACTTCTTCCGTCGTCGGTTTTATTTTCGGTTTTTCATTGAGAAACAATTTCAGCCCGTATCGCGGCAATTCTAAAGCGTTGATGATGTCAGTAACATTTTCGGAATAAAATTTTGCATATTGGTCTTTCGGGTCATTAGCATCGAAATGATATTCGACTTTTTTGGGAATTCGGTCGGGAAAATAGGATTTTGTGCCGTCCGCAAAAAGCAGGTATTTTCTGTTGTTGTTGGTGTCCTGTTTTGCCCTGTATTCTTTGATGTAACTTCTTGTACGTCTGACCAAATACAAGCGCATTAACTCACGCCAATCGTCGGAAAAATTACTTTTTTCGAAGGCTTTGATGCTGCGATTAAAAGTATCGGGGTGCTTTAAATGAAATTTTTCCTGCCCGCCCAAAAATTCGATGTATCTGTCGGGGCAAATGCCCAAATCTTGGTCATCGGGAATGAAAAAACGAAGTTGATTAGAAATATCGGCTAAAGATTTATTATAAGGCGTTGCGGAAAGCAAGACAACCTTTGAATCAAAGTCTTCCAAATATTTTTTGATAGCCTGATATCGCGTTCCGTTTGCATTTCGCAGGTTATGACTTTCGTCAATAATGACAAGCGGGAATTTTCTTGTGATTTTCGGCAATTCGGTTTGCACCATGCTTTGCGATACGATTTTTGCGTTCAATTGGTATTTTTCGGCGTAATACTCCCACATTTGCACAAGGTTTTTCGGGCAAATAATGACGGTCGTTCGGTTGAAATCTTCCTGAAAAAGTTTTGCCAAAGCGGTCGCGGTAATGGTTTTTCCTAAGCCGACGACATCTCCGATTAAAACGCCGTTGCGCTTATTGAGGTGATGCGCGGCGAGAAAAACGGCATCTTGCTGAAAATCTAAAAGTTGATTTTCAAAAATTTTGGGCAGTCGAAATTCGTTCATGCCCGCTCTTGCGTCTTTTGAGAGATGATAGGCAATTTTGAGATAGATATAATAAGGCGGCAC
>JBPOJO010000328.1:0-3057 GCA_052033485.1 Bacteroidota bacterium
TTTTTTATTTCCATTAACTTAAATTAACAGCATTCGCACTAACGCTTCAAAAATAATTTTTGACCGGGGAAAATCGTACTCGAACTCAAATTGTTTAACTTTTTAAGCTGCGAAACCGTCGTTTTACATTTTTGCGCAATCGTGCTCAGGTTATCGCCCTTTCGCACAACATATACGCCGCGCATAGTTGCCGCCGTGCCGCTTGATTTGCCACTGCTTTTTGAAGTCGGATAATAATTTGCTTTCGGGTACTTATACGTGTGAGCATACGGATTGCGCCCCGCCGAAGGATTTCCTTTCGCTTTAGTTTCGTTAGGCGACTTTGGTTCGGGAATTTCGCGCAATTCGGCAGGTGCTCTTAAGATTTCTTGTCCAAAATTTCCAAAACTCAAAGTATCTTTTAAGATTAATTTTCCCAAAGTATCCCTTTGTAAAAAATGCTCCATCGTCCCGAAAAATGCTTTTGAAAACATTTCTCCTTTATATTGATAGCCGTCAAAAGTCAAATGTATGTTGTCGAGTGCCCCCAAACGGTTATTCGCCCACTGTTTCATGGATTTTGCACCACCCGCAACAGCATACCAATCATAAAAAAGGCAATTATTTTCAAAAGCGATTTTGCGAATAATATCCGAAAACTGCTTTATCGCCGTAATATTTTTCCCTTTTCTGTTCATATCCTGACAAGAAGTGAGCAAAATGACGGCATCGGGTGCAGTTTCCCGAACACGTCGTATCGCTTCCAAAACATTCGGAATCAGTTCTTTAGCTATCGAATTTTTGTAAATAACATCGTTTGTGCCCCAATCAAGCACCACAAAATCCGCCCCGAGTGAGGGAAATTGTTCGTGAAATCGTTTTTGAAAGGGCAAAGCAAAATAGTTCGCGCCGCCAACGCCCAAATTGTGATACATCACGCCCGAAGCACCTTTATTTTCAATCGAAATGCCGTGTAACTGAAATTCATCTGAATTATTTCTGTCCGTTTTTTGCAGCAAAAACGCTAAGGAATCGCCCACAGACGGCAAATCAAAGCTGATATAGGGCAAATTTTTGTCGAGCACGGCATCTAAATCAATATAACGAAGGCTGTTTTTCGTTTTGATGCTCAATTTGTAACCGCAACTGTCTTTTGCATAATACAATTTCACCGTTTTTGCGCCCGAATCCAAAGAGGTTTTAAAATAAAAGTTAAAAGCGGCAAGCGTATCGGCAGTTTGAGCAACAAACCCCGAAACCCCGACCGGCAATTTCGGCGGCAAGTGAATGCTGTTTGACGTGCGCCAAATGCCCGAAAAAGTCGAAATAAAATCAGCTTGCGAGTAGGTTTTTGCCAAGGAATAAGGAAACATCATGCCTCTTCCCGCCTTGCCTTTGCTGTTTTGCAAGTGTTTGCGAATGACTGATGTTGAATAATCGTGTTGAATATGCGAATCGCCGAAATGAGCAAAACAGATAACAGAGGCGGAATCGCCCTGCCATTTTTGAACAAATTTTTTCAAAATATCGCGATTCCCGTATTCAAAAAAATTCAAATCGTAGCGAATAAAATCATACAATTTTAAATCTTTTTTTGATTTTTCAGCCTCATTTTCCTGACGCTGCGCGCAAGCCGTATGAAAAAAAAGGGCTGCAAAGCTAAAAAAAGTCGAAAAAAGTAAGCCGGAGAAAGGTATCTTTTTCACGTTTGGTTTCTTTGGGTCTGAGTATTTGATTTTTTTAACAGCAATTCACAGACTTTAAGCTAATGCTTTTAGTTTAAAGCCTATTTTACAGGGAGTTAAGTCAAAGAAAAAATATTGTTTTAACAAAAAATGTCTTACAAACTACTTTTTCGCCGACTTTGCCGCAAAGGTACTCAATCGCTTTGAAAAACTCAAATCTATCGCCGATAAATTCCCTTATGCTTGCTTACGGAACGCACCGATTGACTGAGCGAGGGCAATTTTTCAAAATTTTATTTTTTTTCAGTTAATATTTTCGTACAAAAACTAAAAAAATTCTCCGTGAATAAAGCCTTAATAATCTACTGAATATCAGCTTTTTACAAAATTATTTTTTATCGAAGGAGCGAAAATAAAGCAAATTTTTTTTTTGACATTTTCATTTATTTCAAATACCTTTGTAAAACAGGCAATCCGACGAACTTGCCTTTAAAATTCATCATTTATTCAACATGGCATCAATTTTTTCTAAAATAGTCAAAGGTGAAATTCCTTGTTACAAAGTTGCCGAAGATGAAAAACATCTTGCATTTTTGGATATCAGACCGCTCAAAAAAGGGCATACGCTTGTTATTCCGAAAGCCGAAACGGACTATATTTTCGACCTTTCGCCTGCGGATTTGGCTGATTTGCACATTTTTGCACAAAAAACCGCAAAAGCTATTCAATCTTGTGTGCCGTGTTTGCGCATCGGAGTGGTAGTTTTGGGCTTAGAAGTTCCTCATGCGCACGTTCATCTTGTGCCGCTTACAAGCGAAAGCGATGTCATTTTTAATCAACCGCGCCCGAATTTGTCAACAGAAGAAATGAAAGAGATGGCGACAAAAATTGCCGATGCTTTTGCGGCTGTTTGAAAATAAATGTCGAAAAATCTCACAGAAACTTTCATTCAGTCCTGCTGTTGCGGCAATTTGTTTATGGATTTTGTCGCATTGCGGGGCGAAAAGCATAAAAGTCTAAAAAATATCATAACTCGCGCCCGCATAAAAAGGGTTGAAAATGCTTACAAAAGAACCGGTTACAGTATTCTATGTTGAACATACAAGAGATGTAACAAAAGGACTTTTAAGACTATACCAAAAATATAAATTGAGAGTAAAAATGTTTATCATTTCAAATCAAAAAATAAGTTTGAAACAGAAGTTGCTAAAATGCCTTTTGAAAAAATCAAAAATGAGTTCATTTTCAAAAATTATGATGAATTTTGAAGCATTTTTTGAAAGTGTAAAGAAATGAAAGAAAACTTTTCAATTTAATCCCAAATTTTGACAATGGAAACAAAAGAAAAACTTGAAATCACGCCAAATTCAAAAGTATTTGCCACAGGCGTACA